>QWQL01000051.1 GCA_003670825.1 Planctomycetota bacterium | reverse complement strand
TGAACGGTCCGTCGCAGCTTGAGGAATCCCTTGCGGAGCTCGTCACTGGCGAGTTCGTCGATGGTCCGCAGCCGGCGATTGCCGAGGTGGTCGATGTCGTCGACCTCGACCTCCCCCTCGCCCTCGCTCAGCTGGAGCATGTACCGAATGGCCGCGATCAGATCCTCGGCCCGGAGCGTCATCTCCGTCTCAGGCACGTCGAGGCCAAGCTTGCGATTGATGCGAAACCGGCCGACTCGGCCGAGGCGGTAGCGGTTGGTGTCCTTAAACTTCTCGTCGAACAGGGCTCGAGCCTTGTCGAAGGCCGCCGGATTCCCCGGACGGAGCCGCTGGTAGATTCGCACGAGCGCGTCCTCGTGGCTAGGTGCCACGCCGGTCCGCCGCTTCGACTCGTCGGCATCTTCACGAAGACTATTGACGATCAGGGGCACCTTTTGCTCCTGCATCAACTCGACGGCCGGAAGACCCGACGTGCAGATCAGCTCCGCCTGATCATGCGTGATCTTGCAGCCCGCATCGACAATGATCTCGCCCGCCCGCTCGCTCGACTTCGGATACACGATGTCGTCAACGGCGATCTTTCCCTCGAGTTTGACCACGCTGCGGCCGCCCGAAATCTTCTCCTTGGTCGTCGGGTAGAAGAGCTTCAAGATCTCCGAGTCGTGCGAGTACTTAGGATCCATCGCCCGCAGGAGCGTGAGCGCTGAAAACTTGCCGCTCTGGTCGATCCGCACCTGCATCGTGTCTTTCTTTGACACGTTGAGTTCGATCCAACTCCCTCGCTCGGGGATGATGCGGCAGTTGAACGTCTTGCGGTCGTTCGACTCAGTGTCAGACACGAAGTCGATGCCGGGCGAACGGTGCAACTGGCTCACCACCACCCGCTCGGCACCGTTGATAATGAACTCTCCGCCGCCGAGCATGATCGGCACGTCGCCCAGGTAGACCTCTTCCTCGATCGGTTGTTCACGCGTGAGCCTCAAATACACCCGGAGCGGCCGTCCGTAGGTGAGCCGCAGCTGCCGGCACTCGTCCGGGCTGTAGCGGGGCTTGCCGAGTTCGTACCGCAGGTACTCGATCTTGACCGTGCGGTCATAGCTCTCGATCGGGAAGATCTCCCGGAGCACGCCTTCGATGCCGTGGTCCTTGCGCTTGTTGGATGGTACGTCGTACTGCAGGAATGCGTCGTAGAATCGCGTCTGGATTTCGGTGAGGTCAGGGATGTTGTGCGTCACACGACGGCTGCCGAAATGTCGTATTTCGCTGGGCTGGAGACGGCGGACGGCGTGGGTTGCCATTGACAAAAACCTCCTCGAAATAGTCTCGTGTCGGTCGCGAAGAGCACGCGATCCGTTCAGGACACTGTCATGACGTGGGATCGCCGACCCGGGCTCGAATGTCTTTGCGACACTTGAGCCACGAGGCTTCTGTCAGCGCGCACGCACCAACAGAAACGACGACCATCAGGGGGCGGCCCCTAAACAAAGGGAAGTGCAAAAGCAAATGGCGGCACTGGGCAGGTGAGGAAGGAAACCAACAAGCACCAAGATCGAAGCAAATACTATACCGTTTGGCGACGGCGAGGCCAACCTCCCCGCCGCCAAACGGGTATTTGTCGTCTTTTTACTTAATCGAGACCTTGGCCCCAGCGTCTTCGAGCTCCTTCTTGAGCTTCTCGGCGTCCGCCTTCGAGATGCCTTCCTTGATCTTGGAGGGGGCACTTTCAACCGTGTCCTTGGCCTCCTTAAGACCCAGGCCAGTTGCGGCGCGGACCACCTTAATCACGCCGATCTTGTTGTCACCGAACGCGTCAAGAATGACGTCAAACTCGGTCTTCTCGACCGCCGCCTCAGCAGCGGCGCCAGCGCCACCGGCACCTGGGGCAGCCATCATGACCGCGCCGCCTGCAGCAGGCTTGATGCCGTGAACCTCGTCGAGGTAATCCGACAACTCCTTCGCAGCCTTGAGAGTGAGGCCGACGATCTTGTCGCCGAGTTCCTTGGTGCCGTTCGAAAATTCACGAGTCGCTTCAGCCGTTGCCATCGCGCGAGGTCCTTTCCCTTCGAAAAAATGCGGATCCGTCTGACGTATCGACGGCCGCTCAATATGAAAAATACGAGTGATGTGTGCCGAGCCACCTTGCGGCATGCCCGGAGGCCCTTCACAGGGATTCCTGTCATACCATGCGGATCGGCCGCGTGAAGGCCGACCCAAAAAAGCCGGGTCTGACGGGGGTCAAGGGCTCGCCGACTCGCCGCCCTCCGCCTTCTCGAGATCCTCGATCCGGGATTGAAGTTGGCTCGCCAGCGCCCCGCCGGCCGACAGAATCTGCCCCGAAAGCGTGCCTGCCAGACCGGAGATCTGCCCGGAAAGGATGGAGAGTTGCTCCGACCGCGTGGGCCACTTGGCCACCCGCTTGACGTCGGCGGCCTCGAGCCGTGAGCCGTCGAGCGCCCCACCCTTGCACTCGAAGCCCTCGTAATCCTTGATGCCCTGCAGCCGATCGAGTTCTTTGGCGAGATCGACGACATCTTCGCCACCCCAGGCGATCGCGAGCATGCCCGCGGACTGCTCGAACGCCGGTGCGAGCGCCGTGCCCACCATGGCACGCCTCGCCAGGCTGTTTTTAACGAGCTGCAGACTGATCCGCTTCTTGCGAAGGGTTTGCCGCAGTTGGGTGGTCTTCTGGGCATCGAGCTTCCCAAGACTGACGACGATGAGGTCGCCCACGTCCTGGAGGCGGCCCTTGAGATCGTCGACCAGCATGTCTTTGATGGCTTTGCTCATGGCGTCATAAATCCGGGAAAACGTTGGAAATAAAGGAACGGTCGGCCGAGGCTCACGCGGCGACCATGATGCCGGGCGTCATGGTGCCCGAGATCGAGATGGACTTTACGTACTGCCCGCGAACACTCGACGGTTGCATGCCGGTGATGTGATCGACGAAGGCGCGGATGTTGTCGATGAGTTTCTCGGTTTCAAAGCTCGCCTTGCCCACGACCGCATGCACGATGCCGGTGGGGTCATTGCGAAACTCGACCTTGCCGGCCTTGTATTCGCTGACCGTCTTCTTGATGTCGGCCGTCACCGTTCCCGCTCGCGGGCTGGGCATCAAACCGCGGGGGCCGAGCACTTTTCCGAGCGGCCCCACCAGGCCCATCATGTCGGGAGCAGCGATGCAGACGTCGAAATCGGTCCAGCCTTCCTTGATCTTCTTCGCGAGTTCCTCCGCACCAACCTCTTCGGCACCGGCAGCCTTGGCGTCATCAGCAAGGTTGCCCTTGGCGAACACGACCACCCGCTTCGACTTGCCGATCCCGTGAGGGAGCACCAGCGACCCACGGATGATCTGATCGGCCTGCTTCGGGTCGATTCCGAGGCGCATGTGAATCTCGACAGTCTGGTCGAACTTCGCTGGCGGAAACTTCTTGAACAGCGCCACGGCATCAGCCAGCGGCACGGCGTCGTCGGTCTTCGGCTTCACAGCGAGCATCGCCCGCATGCGTTTGGTGGTGGCCACAGTCATGAATCCTTAAAAATCTGAGACTTTGAAAATCGCTGGTGTGAACGTGAGAAGGAGCAGGGATGATACCCAGAATCCGGCGGACGCCGACCGGGTCAGCCCTCGACGGTGATGCCCATGCTGCGGGCCGTACCCTCGACCATGCGGCGGGCGTGCTCGCCATCACGGGCCTTGAGATCGGCACCCTTGAGGCGAACGATCTCATCAAGTTGAGCCACGCTCACCTTGCCGACTTTGTCCTTGTTGGGCACGCCCGACCCCTTGGCAAGGCCGGCAGCCTTTTTCAGCAGCGCGGCAGCAGGAGGACTCTTGGTGATGAACTCGAAAGAACGATCATTGTAGATGGTGACGACGACCGGGATCGGCATGCCCGCAGCCTCGCGAGTGCGATCGTTGAACTGCTGAACAAACTGGCCGAGGTTGATGCCAAACCGGCCGAGCGACGTGCCGACCGGGGGCGCAGGGGTGGCCTGACCACCCGGCACCTGGAACTTCGCCTGTCCGACAACTTGCTTCGCCATCGCAATGACCTTTCTTCAGTCCGTTTCCAATGATCCGAACACCGAGGGGTGACGCCTGCCGGGCTCACACCGCCTCGATCTGCCAGTATTCGATGTCCACCGGAGTCGACCGACCGAAGATGCTGAGCATCACGGTCACGCGGCCGTTGGCCTCGTCGATCTCCTCCACTTCACCCTCAAAGTTTTCGAAGGTTCCCTCGTTGATCTTCACACGGTCGCCCTTCTTGAAGCTGATCTTCAGCCGCGGCGAGTCGTCAGCCTTCTCCTCTGCCTTGTTCAGCAGTTTGGCGACGTCCTGCGGCAGCATCGGGCTGGGCCTTCCGGCCGACCCTGTGAAGTCACCAATGCCGCCGGTCTCCCGCACGAGAAACCAGGTTTCATCGTTCAAGATCATGTTCACCAGGATGTATCCCGGATAGAGCTTGCGGGAAACCACGCGTTTTTTGCCACTTTTGAACTCGGTCACCTGCTCCTTGGGCACGATCACCTCGCCAAACCACTTATCCATACCCTGCATCGCGATCCGCCGCAGCAGGGTCTCTCGGATCGAGTCTTCGCGGTTGCTCTGGACTTTGAGGATGTACCAGTGACTCTCGCCCACCACCGGCGATTCGTCGGCGATGGAGACTTCGATCGGTTTGGCATTCTCGTCGCCGCCGAACGGATCGGCGAGTTCTGCCGGGGTGCCATCGTCTTCAAAGTCATCCGCCATGCCCTCCGCGCCTTCGAGGACGGGGGCCTGAGCGGAGGTCGTCTCGTCCGCCGGCAGCTTCTCGTGCTCGTTCGTCGTTTCGTCGCTCATGGACATCGAGCCAACTCGCTAGGGAAAGTTAAGAACAACAGAAACAGGAAAACGAGAGAAACAGAAAAAGTGAAACCTTCGGCCGCGTCATCCACCCGTCCGCATCACATACCGGAGCGCAAACCACCAAAACAGATCGTAGGCTGAAAGGATCGCCGCCAACGCAAAGATCAGGAAGATAATCACCACCGAGCTCCGAAACACTTCCTCCGCGGTCGGCCACGAGACCTTGGCGACCTCCGATTCCACGGCGATCAGGAAATCGGCGAACTTTGGCATGTTGACTGCCCGAAAGCAGAGCCAGAAGCCTGCCGCCAGAAGACCGGCCGGCAGGAGAAACCGTACCACACCGAAATCCGTGCCCGGGCCGCCGAGTGACAGGCCAGCGTCGCCACCGCCATACCAGATTGACAGCAGTTGCGTGAGCCGCCAGATGCCAATGCCAACGATCAAGGCCAAGGCCGCAAACGTCACCTGGCGGGTGACACGGCCCTGATTCCGCTTGTACACGGAAAAGCTGAGCAGGTCCCCGAGGAATCCGGCGGTTTTGACGTTGTCCTGCATCTCGTTCCTCACTCGCTCCATCGCCCAACCACTGTCCACGAAGCCTGCCGGCTGATTCCACCGACTGAGTCCAGTCACGTGATCTGGCCGCCCAACTCTTCTCCGATACCGACCAACACTCTCGATCCAGACCAGCCTCGCTCACTCTTGTTCGGCACCGTCAGGCAGGGGCGGCGGGGATCGAACTCGCGACCTCTGGTTTTGGAGACCAGCGCTCTACCAGTTGAGCTACGCCCCTGTGTGGTGGCCCGGCTCCGGGAAAACCCCCGGAGCCGGGCACCGGTTTTTCTACTGCCGGGGCGGATGGCCCCGGACTCATTCAGTCAAGAATCTTGGTCACGACGCCCGAGCCAACCGTCTTGCCGCCCTCGCGGATGGCGAAGCGAACGCCGTCGTCCATGGCGATCGGCACCATCAACTCGACTTCCATCTTCACATTGTCACCCGGCGAGCACATCTCGACGCCACCGAGCAACTTCGTCGCACCGGTCACGTCGGTGGTGCGGAAGTAAAACTGCGGGCGGTAGCCGGCGAAGAATGGCGTGTGACGGCCACCCTCCTCCTTCGACAGCACGTAGACCTCGCACTCGAACTTCTTGTGGGGCTTGATCGACCCCGGCTTGGCGAGCACCTGACCCCGCTCGATGCCCTCGCGAGCAACGCCGCGGAGGAGGCAGCCGACGTTGTCGCCCGCCTGGCCACGGTCGAGCAGTTTCTTGAACATCTCCACGCCGGTGACAGTCGTCTTCTCAGCCTTGTCCTTGAGGCCGATGATCTCGACCTCGTCGCCGACCTTAATCTCGCCCCGCTCGATGCGGCCCGTCGCCACCGTGCCACGGCCTTCGATCGAGAACACGTCCTCGATGGCCATCAGGAACGGCTTGTCGAGCTCACGAATCGGCTCGGGAATGTAGGCGTCGACCGCGTCGAGCAGGTCGGCGATGCACTTGTTTTTCTCCGGGTCGGCCGGGCTGTCGTAGGCGGGCTTGCCCGCTCCCCGGATGATCGGCACATCGTCGCCCGGGAAGCCATACTTCGTCAGCAGTTCCCGAATTTCCATCTCGACCAGATCGAGCAGTTCCGGATCGTCAACAAGGTCGACCTTGTTGAGGAAGACGACCAGGGCGGGCACACCCACCTGCTTGGCGAGCAGAATGTGCTCCCGGGTCTGGGGCATCGGGCCGTCGGCCGCACTCACCACCAGGATCGCGCCGTCCATCTGGGCGGCTCCCGTGATCATGTTCTTGATGAAGTCGGCGTGACCCGGGCAGTCGATGTGGGCGTAGTGTCGCTTTTCCGACTCGTACTCCACGTGACTGACAGCGATCGTCACCGTCTTGGTTTCGTCGCGGACCGTGCCGCCCTTCGCGATTTCGGCATAGCTCTTGGCTACGGCGAGATTCTTGGCCGCCTGAACCGCAACGAGGGCTCCCGTGAGGGTCGTCTTGCCATGATCGATATGACCGATCGTACCAACATTGACGTGCGGCTTGCTCCGCGTGAACGTGTCCTTTGCCATGCTTTCTCCCTGGAGGGTCCTCTTCTGGTGGATAGGGTACGAACGAACGAAAAGCTGCTGATGGGACTCGAACCCATGACCTCGTCCTTACCAAGGACGTGCTCTACCAACTGAGCTACAGCAGCGAGATGGGTGCGAACGCCGCGGCCATGGATCCTGCGATCGGTGTGGGGTTTGTGTGGTGTGAGTGTGATGTGGTTGGAGTGGGTATCGGACGAGAATCGCTGGAGATTGAGGGGGATCGGTTTGCCCGGCAGTCCGTCGAAGCGGGTAGAGGGAATCGAACCCTCGTCTTTAGCTTGGAAGGCTATTGCTCTACCATTGAGCTACACCCGCGTTTTTGGATGCCGCGCCAAACTCCCGACCGCTCACGGCCGAGGCCTCGCGGCGGACGGGATGAGACTGGGGAGTGCAGGATTCGAACCTGCGAAGGCATAAGCCATCAGATTTACAGTCTGACCCCTTTGACCGCTCGGGAAACTCCCCTGTGGTGTACGGTAAACTCCTCTTCTCGTGGCTGAACTTGTTTGGCTGAACCTGTTTGGCGGACGTGTTGTCTGGTTCGTGTGGCTGACTGCAGGGCTGGGCGTTGTGTTTTGGCAACCGTCGCTTGTTCGTCCTCGCTCGATCGTCAACCAGCCTAGCCGCATGCACCGTTCGTTCGCCTCGGCGACGTGTGGGCAGCCGCTAGGGCGGTGGTCTGCCGGTGCCATCGTTGTCATGGTGAGCTAGCGGCGGGAGTTGAACCCGCAACCTGCTGATTACAAATCAGCTGCTCTGCCAATTGAGCTACGCTAGCGGCCGGTCAGAACCGCGAAACCTTGAAGTGTACGGATTCGATCTTCTCCCGCAAGATGGCCGTTTCCAGTGGCTTTGAGGGGCTTTTCGGCCGTCGGCAGCCCGACGGAGCCCGCCGCAGGGATCAGGCGAATGCCAGCTCGAGCATCGAGAAATCGTCGTGGAAGTCGTCCCGCTGGGAGAGCGTGCGGACCCGGGTCACGAGGGCGTCGATCGGGCTCTCTGGGCCTGCCGGAGCGGTGGCGAGCGTGGTCACAAACTCGTCGAACGGCCACATCGAGCCGTCGGGACGGCTGATCTCAAAAGCCCCGTCACTAAACACGAACAGCCGGGCGGCCGGGGGCACCACCACCTCGCCGGCCCCAAACTCCAGTCCGTCGACGGCCCCGATCAGGGGGCCATCGGAATCCAGAAACCGTGGCGTCGGGCTCCCCTCCACGAGCAGAAGGGCAGGGGGGTGACCGCCGCCAGCCCACCGCATGATCCGGCTGCCGCGGTGAAACACCCCGTACCAGACCGTGAAAAACATGTCGTTCTGCCGTTCCATGGGGAAGGCGCGGTTGAGCGCTGCCAGCACGGCGCCGGGATCGTGAAAGTCGGTATGGGGCAGGGCCTCGCTCCGGATGGCATTCAGCGCTGAGACCGAGAGCAACGCCGCTCCCACCCCGTGACCGCAGACGTCGAGCAGATACACCGCGAAGTGTTCGGCATCGAGATTGTGATACCCGAAGGCATCTCCCCCGAGCGCGGCCGACGGGATGAACCGCCAGTCGGCGCGGATGCCCTGGTGATCCTGGGGAGCGGGAAGCAGCGATCGCACGTAGTCGGCCGCGGTGGCAAGGTCGTTGGCCAGCACCTGCCGGCTCGCCTCAAGGGCGGCGAAGGCCTCGTTTCGCTCCACGAGCGCGACGTAGCCCCGAGAGTGGTATCGCACTCGAGCGAGGAGTTCGAGGCGGTCGGGCAGTTTGACAATGTAGTCGTTTGCCCCCACGGCGAAGGCTTCCGCCTTCACGGCCGGCTCCTCCTTGGTGGAGAGCACGATGATGGGCACGTCGCGAAACCTGTCGTCGCCGCGAAACCGTCGCACCAGCGTGAGCCCGTCGATCTCGGGCATGACCAGGTCCTGCAGGATCACCGTCGGTTGCACCTCGGCGGCCTTGTCCAGAGCGGCGGCCGCGTCTTTGCAGTAGTGGAAGCCGATGCCGTCCTCTCCGGCAAACATCCGCCTTACGGCCTCGCCGATGATCGGCTGGTCGTCGACGAGGAGCACGGTGACGCCGCGAGGGGCGGAGGCTTCGGGAGCGGCCACTTCCAGCGACGTTCCTTGATCGGGAGCCGAACTCACTGGATGGTAGCAGACTGCCGAACATGCCTGCAGCCAGACCGCGGAAAACGAGGTATTTCGCTCGGCCCATCCGCGTTGCCGGCGGGCCGGGGACCATCCCGCCCGCCGGCGAGTTGCATGATTCGGTGCGGCGACGTTGAATCGTGGCATTCGCCCCCCCGAACGCCGCGGAGCGCAGCCATGGCCGCCGAAAAAAAGAGCCGATCGCGGAGCACGCCCAAGGATCCCCTGCCCGCGGCGATCGAGGGGCTGGGCGTCTTCTATCTCGGCCGCAAGGTCGATGCCGCCAGCGGCACCACCACAGCGGAACCGCTCCTCCTCGATGCCAAGCGATTCACCACGCATGCGGTCTGCGTCGGCATGACCGGCAGCGGCAAAACCGGGCTGCTGATCGGCCTGATCGAGGAGGCCGCCCTCGACGGCATTCCCACGCTGGTGATTGATCCAAAGGGAGACCTCGCCAACGTTCTGCTCTCGTTCCCCAACCTCGCCCCGGCGGATTTCCTCCCCTGGGTCGAACCGGAGGCCGCCCGACGGGAAGGTGTGAGCCTCGAGGAACTGGCCGACCGCACCGCCCGGAAATGGTCCGACGGTCTCGCGGCGAGCGGGCAATCGGGCGACCGGATCCGCCGCCTCCACGACGCCGCCGAGATGGCGGTCTACACGCCGGGCAGCCGCACCGGCCGGCCGCTGGCGATGCTCGGAAGCTTCGACCCACCTCCCGCCGCGATCCTCGACGATCCCGAGGCCCGTCGTGAACGGATCGAGTCGCTCGTGTCGGCAATCCTGGCGCTGGTCGGCATCGACGGCGAACCGGGCCGCAGCCGGGAGCACGTGCTGCTCGCGACGATTCTCGACACGCTCTGGCGGAGCGGCCAGAAGGTCGACTTCGGCACGCTGGTGCGGTCGATCCCGGCGCCTCCCATCGAGCGGGTCGGCTTCCTCGACCTGGAAAACTTCTTCCCGGCCGGCGACCGCTTTCAGCTGGCGAGCCGGCTGAATACCGTGGCCGCCGCGCCGGGCTTCGAGGCCTGGCTCGATGGCGAGCCGCTCGATATCGGCCGGCTCCTCTGGACAGCCGACGGACGGCCGCGGGTCGCGGTCGTGTCGATCGCCCACCTCGCCGACGCGCAGCGGATGGCCTTCGTGACGCTGCTCGCGGGGGCCACCGTTTCGTGGATGCGGTCGCAGGGGGGCACCTCGTCGTTGAAGGCCTTGTTCCTGATGGATGAGGTGTTTGGCTACATGCCTCCCACGGCCAATCCACCGAGCAAGACACCGATCCTCACGCTCATGAAACAGGCGCGGGCCTACGGGCTGGGGGTGGTGCTGGCGACGCAGAATCCGGTCGACCTCGACTACAAGGGGCTGTCCAACGCCGGCCTCTGGTTTCTGGGCCGGCTGCAGACGGCGCGGGACAAGGCGCGGGTGCTCGACGGCCTCGAAGGCGCCGCACAGGCGTCTGGCGGCTCGTTCGACCGCTCCCGACTCGATGCCCTGCTCTCGGGCCTTGAGCAGCGTCGCTTTCTGCTGCATAGCGTCCACGGCGAGGAGGAGACGCTCTTTCAGAGCCGCTGGACGATGGCCTACCTCCGCGGCCCGCTGCTCCGCGAGGAGATCCGCCGGCTGACCGCGGCCACGCCCGCCGCCGCAACGCCCTCCACGACCCCCGGACGGCCGCAACCCACGCTCGAGGCAACGCCCGCCGCCGGCGGCGGCTGGCAAGGGGGGCCGCGTCCTCTCCTGCCGCCCGGCGTGCGCGAGGTGTTTCTCGCTCCCGACGGAGCCGTGCCAATCGAAGCCGGCATCCAGTACACGCCGGCAATCCTCGGCAGGGCGCGGGTCCGCTACGCGAAGGCCAGCGCAGGTATCGAGGTTGATCGCGAAGTGGTCTGCCTCGCGGCCGCCGGCGACGCCCTGGGCGAATCGGCCTGGGAATCCGCCGAGCAGTTCGCCGAAACCCCGCACCTCGAACCAGCGCCCCGCGCCGGCTCGTTCGCGCCGCTGCCCGCGGCGCTCGCCGGCCCCCGCGGCTACGCGTCGCTCGCCACGTCTCTCAAGAGCCACCTCGGTCGCACCTCCAAGCTCACGGCCTGGTCGGCGCCGGCAATCGGCGCCGTATCGCGGCCCGGTGAAACCGAGGGGGAGTTCCGCGTGCGGATCGCCCAGCGGGCGAAGGAATGGCGGGACGAGCAGATCGAGAAGGTGCGCGACAAGCACGCGACGAAGCTCGCATCGCTGACCGATCGCATCGAGCGGGCCCGCCAGAAAGTGGAGCGAGAGAAGGCCGAGGCCAAGAACCAGTCGCTGCAGACCTACGTCTCGATCGGCACCGCCGTGCTCGGCGCGCTCCTCGGCCGAAAGAAGGCCAGCGCCACCACGATCGGCCGCGCCGCCACGTCGATGCGGTCGGCGAGCCGCGCGGCCCGCCAGCAGGCCGACGTCGCCCATGCGGAGGAGGGCCTGACAACCCTCGAGGAGAAGCGGGGCCTACTTGAAGAGGAAATCGAGACAGACCTCGAGCGAATCCGGCTCGAGTCGGGTTCCGACTCGATCGCGTTGGAGCCGATTGACATTCCCGCCAAGAAGACCGACATCGCGGTCGAGGAGGTGGTGCTCGCGTGGGTGCCAGCGCCGTCCGGGCCCATGCGGGCTGAACGCGGGGTCTGGGGATGAGCGGATCAAGCAGCCGCGAGATCGTGCTCGTTGACTGCCCCGACGAGGTCGGCCTGATCCACCGGATCACCGGCGTGCTCGAAGGGCGGCGGCTCAACATTGAGAGCAACCATGAGTTCGTCGACGCCTCGGCCGGCTATTTTTTCTTCCGCGCGGAGGTGAAGCCTGCGGGGGAGCCGGTGCCGCCCGACCGCCTCCGCGATGATCTGGTCGCCGTGCTGCCACCGGGAGCCCGGGTGCGGGTCACCCGCGAGGGCCGGCGGCCCATCGTGGTCTGCGTGACCCGCGAGCCCCACTGCCTCGGCGAACTGCTGCTGCTCGACGCCGTCGGCGACCTGCCCGGCAGGATCGTCGCGGTGGTCGCCAACCACGACAACCTCCGCAGCCTCGTGGAGCGGTTTGGGGTGCCTTTTCACCACCTGCCGCACGAGGGACTCTCGCGTGACGCCCACGAGCGTGGCCTGCTCGAGGCCATCGACGCCCATGCCCCCGACTACGTGGTGCTGGCCCGCTACATGCGGGTGCTGTCGGCCGCCGCCATCGCGCGATACCGCGACCGGATCGTCAACATCCACCACTCGTTCCTGCCCGCCTTCGCCGGTGCGAGCCCCTACCGCCAGGCGTTCGCCCGAGGCGTCAAGCTGATCGGAGCGACGGCCCACTTCGTCACTGAGGAACTCGACGCCGGGCCGATCATCGCGCAAGACGTGACGCCGGTGGACCACACCTTCACGCCTGAGCGGATGGCGCAGGCGGGCCGCGACGTCGAGAAACTCGTGCTGGCCCGCGCCGTGCGACTGGTGCTCGAGGAGCGGGTCTTCCTGCACGGCCCGCGGGCCGTGGTGTTTGGGTGAGCCCCGCGCCGAGGCTTTTCCGACCCAACCGCAGGCGTGGGGTCAGGGCTCGTCGCGGACATCGCGGACAACCTTGTGGCACTGCACGCACTTCATCGTCACTTCCATCCATGCCAGTGCCGCCCCGTCCATCCGCTGCGGGCCGTCCGCGACAGGCTCGGCATGCGCCGCCTTCAGGGTCAGCAACCGCGAATGGAGCTCCCGATGATGCCCGAGGATGTGCCCGAGGATCACCGGATCGATGCGATCAAACGGCACCATCTTGCACCTCGATTGACGGAACGATGGCCTGCGCTGCTGCTGGATTGTTAGGCTAGAGCGGCTGACGGGTTCGGGTTTTCGCGGTCGGCCCTCGTTTCACCGGTGGGTTCGCGATCGGCCCGTCTCGCCCGCAGTGGACACCTTGCCGCATCCGCACGTCGTTCCGGAGCATCGACCGTGGTCGACGAAGTTCTCACGCCCGCGCCGGCATCGGCCGCTCCCTTCGCCTCCGGGCGGCTCGGCTTTCAGGCTAGGGCCGTGCTCGTGGGCACCGCCATCGACGTCGCGGCCCTCGGCTCCACCGACCGTACTGGCAACGCGCCGCTGGTCGTCGAACTGATCGGCTCCTCGCTCGGTGCCGCCATCGCCGGCAGCCGGCCCACGGGCAACGGCGTCGCGGTGCTCTTTCGTTACGGAGCGATCGTGTTCTTCGATGCCTCGCCGGGGGCGATCACGGAGTATGTCCGGCAGCTGGTTCCGCACATCCGCCAGCCCTCTCCGCTCGCCGAGCAGGAGACGGAGGTGCTTGACATCCGCGTTGATCCCGCGGGCAAGGAGACGATCGAGGGCAACACCCTGGTGCTCGCCGACGTCACGCTCGAGAAGCTGCAGCTGGTGGCCGACGTGCTCGCCAAGAGCGTGTCGCTCGCCCATCACGAACGGGCGATCGAGCGGCAGTTCGAGCGGATCGAGCCGTTCGCCGCCAACCTCGACCACTGGGGCCGCGGCGGTCGCGCGGCTCGCGAACTCCTCCAGCACCTGGGCACCGCGCTGCTCGCCGAACATAGCGTCGTGGCGGGCGCCAGAGTCGACGACTCTCCCGAGCTGCTCTGGGATCACCCCGAGCTCGAGCGGCTCTGGGCCCGCGTCCGCGATGATTTCGAGATCCGCGAACGCTACGCCGCGCTTCACGGCAAGCTGTCGCTGATCACCCGCACGGCCGAGACGGCACTGGAGTTTCTACAGAACCGCCGCTCGCTCCGCGTCGAGTGGGCAATCGTGGGGCTGATCGTGTTTGAAATCGCGGTCACGCTCGTGCAGTGGGCGCTCGGTGTCGGCGGCCACTGATCCGCTCCCGCGGCACGACTCGTCGCGGAGTCTCCCCGTCGGGTATAAACGCACCGCCCCCTCCCCCAGGATCCGTGTCATGCGCGTTGCCCCGTTCGCCAGCCTGTGTATCGCCCTCGTGCTCTCCCTCCCTGCCCACGCGCAGAAGGTCGAAGTGGAGGAGTTCACGCTCCCCAACGGCATGCAGTTCCTGCTCGTGCCGCGGACCGACCAGCCCAACGCGGTCACCGCCGGCTGGATCGCCCGGGTCGGGAGCGTGAATGAGCGGCCGGGCATCACCGGCATCAGCCATTTCTTCGAGCACATGATGTTCAAGGGCACCAACACGATCGGCACCAAGGATCCCGCGAAAGACGCGACCTACCGCGACGAGCAGAAGGCGATCCGCGACGAGATCAACCGGGCCATCTGGACGCGGCAGTACGACCGCTTTTTTCGTGGCGAGATCGACGACCCATGGAACCCGGCGAACGATACCCAGGAACTCCGCGTGCTCCGCGGGAAGCTCGACGCGCTGATCCGGGCCCAGCAGGGACGAGGAGATGGCGGCCCGGAGGCGGGCACGATCGTCAAGGATGAGTTCGATCAGGTCTACACGAAGGCCGGCGGCAGCGGCATGAACGCCTTCACGTCGTACGACCTCACCTGCTACTTCATCACCGTGCCGTCAAACAAGCTCGAGCTCTGGGCCTGGATGGAGAGCGACCGGCTCAACGACAGCGTGTTTCGCGAGTTTTATTCGGAACGCGACGTCGTGCACGAGGAGCGGCGGCTCCGCACGGAGAGCACGCCCACGGGCAAGTTCGAGGAGCAGTTCGACGCCATGTTCTGGGCATCGAGCGGCTATTCCTGGCCGGTGATCGGCTGGGCGACCGACCTCAACAGCTACACCTTCGAGCAGGCGCAGGATTACTGGAACGTCTACTACCGGCCCAACAACCTGGTGGGCATTCTCGTCGGCGACTTCGACCCGGCCCGGGCGAAGCGGCTGATCACCAACTACTTCTCGCGACTGGAGCGGGGCCCGTCATCGCCCCCGCCGGTGATCACGCTGGAGGTCGAGCAGCTCGCCGAACAGCGGATGAACGCGACCGGCGATGTGCCGCCGTCGATCGAGGTCCGGTACCACACGGTGCCCGCCGGGCACGTCGACAGCTACCCACTCGACATGCTCGCCGAGGTGCTCAACGACCGCACCGGCAGGCTCTACAAGGGCCTCGTGGAGGGCCGTGGAATTGCGGCAGCCACCCAGGCCGCCTCCGACACGCGAAAGTATGCCGGGGTGTTCGCCATTTCGGGGCAGGCCCGCGGCGAGGCGATGCCGGAGCAGCTCGAGGCGGCCTGGCTGGAGGAGCTGGCTTTGCTGCAGGCGGCCGAGATTCCGGAGCGGGAGCTTCGCAAGGTGAAGAACCGCGTTGCGGCCCAAAACTACCGCAAGCTGGAGAACAACATGTCGCTGTTCTACAGCCTGGCTTTTTCGGAGGCGCTGCTCGACTGGCGGGAGATCAACGAGGGGCCCGCCAAATACGAGGCCGTGACCGCCGCCGATATCCGCCGCGTCGCCAACCGGTATTTCAAAGAGACCAACCGCAGCGTGGCCACCTACCGCCGGAAGCCCGACTGACCCGTAGCCACGGACGTTCCCCCACTCGCCCATCTCCCACGGACCATTCATGAGCCATCGCCCGTTCACCACCAGCGTCCGGTTCCGCCCAGCGGGAAACTTGCTTCTCGCCTCCGCCGGCCTGCTCCTTAGCTTCTTCGGCCCGCGCCTTAGCTTCTTCGGCGTGCGCCCGGCCGCTGCCGCGGGTCCGACCGCGACGGCCACCGCCACCGCCACGGTGTCTGCGGTGGCCGCACGTGCCGCGTTGCCCGCGATCCCGAAGCGTCCTGAGGAGATCGTTTTCGAGCCGCTGGCGTTCGAGCCCCCCAGCGGCCAGACCTTCCGCCGCGTGCTGCCCGATGGCACCGTCGCCTACCTCGCCCCCTCCCACGAGTTTCCGCTCGTCACGGTGTCGATCACGTTCAAGGGAGGCTCCTCGCTCGACCCGGCCGACGTTCCTGGGCTGGCGTCGATGACGGCCCGGATGATCCGCGAAGGGGGCACGACCAAGCGAAAGCCCGCCGACTTCGACGAGACGCTCGACTTCCTCGCCACCGAGGTGGGCGTGTCGGCCAACGACATGTTCACGACCGCCACGATGAACTGCCTGAAGACCAACTTCGACGAGAGCCTCGCCCTGTTCGTGGAGATGCTGCGAACACCCGGCTTCGATGCCGGCCGGCTCGAAACCTCCAAGGCCCGCGTGATCGAGAGCCTCAAGCAGCGAAACGACGACGCCTCGTCGATCATCGGCCGCGAATGGAAGCGGCTGCTCTACGGCCCCGACCACTTCGAGGCCTCCGAACCGACCGACACGACCGTCGCGGCGATCGACGGCGACCGGCTCGCTGCGATGCATCGCCGGATCGTCCATCCGGGCAATGCGATCGTGTCGGTCTCAGGAGATTTTGCGGAGCCGGAGATGCTGGCGAAACTCGAACGGGCCTTCACTGGCTGGGAGCGGTCCGCGGTCGTCCCGGGCCCCGTCGCTCCCACGGCGACCCTCGCGCCCGGCCTCTACCACGTGCCCAAAGACATTCCCCAGGGCAAGGTGGTGATGGGCTGCCGGGCGATCACGCGGGACGATCCCGACGCCATCCCGCTGCTGCTCCTCAACGAGATCCTCGGCGCCGGTGGATTCACCAGCCGGCTGATGCAGAAGGTGCGGAGCAACGAAGGACTCGCCTACTCGGTTCGCTCTTCGCTCGCTCCCAAGGTCGACTATCCGGGCGAGTTCCGGGCCGGCTTCGAAAGCAAGAGCGCGACGGTGGCCCTGGCGACGAAGATCGTGCTCGATGAGATCGCGACGGTCCGCAAGGAACTGGTGACCGAAGACGAACTCGACACCGCGAAAAAGAGCGTTATCGAAACCTTCCCGCGGCAGTTCGAGAGCAAGCCGGCGATGCTCCGTGTGTTCGTCAACGATGAGTGGACGAAGCGGCCGGCCGACTACTGGAAGACCTTCCGGGCGAAGGTGGCGGCGGTG
>QWQL01000015.1 GCA_003670825.1 Planctomycetota bacterium | reverse complement strand
TCGCCCGCGACTCGGCGCCGTCTCCTTTCTGCACCGCTTCGGATCGGCGCTCAATCACCATGTGCACCTGCATGCGTGCGCGACCGACGGCGTCTTCGTGCCAACCGGTGACGGGCCGCCGGCCCTCCTGCGGGCAAGCCGCCTGCCGAAGACAGCTGCCGGCTCGACTGATTACCCAGGCCGATCTGGCCACGCTCACCGAGAAGGTGCGCCGTCGTGTCGTGCGGTGGTTCCGCATACAGCGGCTCCTCGACGCCGATGCGGCCGCCGACATGATCGTTCGAGAGAACAGTGGTTTTTCGGTGGACGCAAGCGTCCGGATTACGCTCATCGACCGCGACGTGCCGAGCTATTTTCAGAGTCTCGAGCACCTGCTGCGATACTGTGCCCGGCCGCTCAGCCCGGGCAACAGTCCTGGGCTTCTCGCCGTGAAGTCGCTCGACATGTAATCGACAATTACCACGCTCATGGAAATCAACAGCATCGTCAGGGGCACGGGTTACGATGCAATCGATGTCTCCGACGCCTCTTTGGTGACCTACGGCGGCGGGCTCGAACTGTCGTTCGCGTCCCTGTTTCCCGACAACACCTCGTTCGATCTCTTCAACTTCAGCGGCACACCAGCGGGCACGTTCGCGACAGTCACGGCGAGCGGCTCCTATGGGTCGCTCACGTTCGTCAAGAACGCCGGCGTTTGGACCGCTCAGTCGGGGAGTCAGACGATCTCGTTCACGGAGTCGAGCGGCAACGCCCTCGTCGTCCCAGAGCCGGCGGCTCCCTCACCCGGTGGGGTGGCTGCGGTTAGCTTCTGCGTCTGGGCCGTGCGCCGGCGATTTTTGGCGGATCGCGCCATCGCATAAATGTGGGACAGTTTTTGGCCGGGGCGGCTTGTAGGATTTAGGGGGTGGGCATAGAGCACCGCGGGGCCGCATCGCGGATTGGCTTCCATTTAGGGGGACGGAGATGTTGCTGTCACTTCGGTTGAGTTTGCATGACCCGTGGTCCGCGCAGGCCCGGCGGGCACTGGTGGTGCTGGCCGCCCTGGCTGTGTGTCAGGCGGCTGGTTCCGCGCAAGCCCAGTCCACGTGGCTGCCGACGTCGGGAACCACCCCCTGGCTCACCGGTACGGCGTGGAGCGGTGGGCTAATTCCGAATGCGAGCGGCGCGGTGGCCGTGTTTCCGAATGCGGCGTTGGGTGCCAGCGTGCTCAGCAGCACGGTGACGACAGGCACCGTCAGTTTCACTGCGGCATCGGGCAATCTCGTGCTGTCCGGAAGCAACGGCGGCACAACTGACGTGATCACGCTTGCGACCGCATCCGGGTCGCCGACCGTGAACGTCAACGGAAGCAGCCAACTCTACTGGTACACCGACCTCGCCGGCACGCAGGGCTATACGAAGACCGGCAACGGCACGCTGATCTTCCGATACAACTCAGACAACCTCACCTACACGGGCACGACCACGCTCGGCGGTGGCACCGTGATCATCAACCAGGACGGCAGTCTCGGGAACGTCAACAACCCGATCCTCGTTTCGGCCAACTCTGCGCTTCAGATGCTCAACGGCGGTCAGGCAGGCACGATCACGCTTCCCTCGACCCGCACGATCACCGTAAACAACGGCATCACGCTCACGCTGCAGAACGGCGGCACGGGTATGGCGACGATCGTGAACGGCCCGATCACCGGGAGCGGCAACCTCACGTTGGTGACCGGCTCGATTTCGCTCAACGGGGCGAACACCTACGCCGGCAACACCATCATCCGCAGCGCCACGGTCACGCTCGGCCCCTCCAGTCCGTTGTCGTCGGCAGGCCTCACGCTCAACTCCGCGGGGGCCGCGGCCAGCCAGCTCTCGACGCTGGTCGATCTCGGCGGCCAGTCGCAGTCGGTGTCTTCGCTCTCGCTCACGATCGGCGGCTCCAACCAGGTTTCCAACACCTTCCGTAACGGTTCGCTCTCCGTCACCGGGGGCAATCTAAACGTCGGCTCGGGGAGCACCGGCGCCGTCACCGGCACCACCACGCTCGATCTCCGGGGGCTGTCGGCGTTTTCCTACACCAATCCCGCCGGCACGTTTGCGGTCAGCACCACCGGCACCCTGGCGGGCGGTGCCTCGGTGGTGAAGGGTGGTACGTTCGCGACGCTCATGAACACGGCGACCACCACGACGGTGACGGCGGCTCACGTGCAGATCGGCAACTCCACCGACGGACCGAACGTGAGCCAGTCGACGCTCGGACTCGGGCAGACCAACACCTACAACACAGGCACGCTCACCATTGGCGCCTATCGCGGCAACGGCACGGTCGCGTACCAGTCTGGCGTGACCGGGGGCAGTCTCGTGCTCCGCGGAACGGCCGCAGGCAGCAGTCGCATCGACAATGTTTACGTCGGCTACAAAGCGGGCGGAGATAACTTTGGCAACGGTGTGTTCGACACGTCTGCCGGGTCGATCGATGCTCGGACGACGAACTTTGCCATCGGAACCTACATCGTCAATGCAAGCAACTCCCAGACGGGCACCGTCACCATGGCATCGGGAACCGTCGATACCACGACGCTCGCGCTCGGCGTGGTTGCTGTTTCGTCGGGTTCCACGGGCACGCCGTCGATCAGCAGCGTGTTCAACCAGAACGGCGGCCTCGTCAAGGCGTCAACGGTCGTGTTTGGCTCGAACGGCGCCACCCTCGGCACCAACTCGCCCACGTTCGCCTCCACCTATAACCTTACCGGCGGCACGTTCGCGGCGGCGTCGATCGGCGTCGGGTCGGGCACTTTCAACACTTCGTCGAATCGGCGGATCGCCTGGACGGGTGGCACGATCCAAAACTACGACTCGCTCACCGACCTCGCGATCACGGGTTCGAGCGGTGCGGGCGGGTCGCTGACGCTGGCGCTCTCTGGGGCTGGGCCGCAGACCTTCGCCCCCTCGGCCAGCCGGCGGATCACCGTCGGCAGCAACACGGTGATCTCGGGGACCGGCGGATTCATCGTGGACGGGCCGGGAACCGTCGTGCTCACGGGTTCGACGACCTATTCGGGCGCCACCGCCGTCAACAGCGGCTCGCTGCTCATCGATGCTTTCCTGCCAAACACCTCCGGGGTGACGGTCGCGGCCGGCGCGGCGCTTGGCGGCTTGGGCACGATCTCCAGTTTGGTGTCGATGGCTGGCACGCTGGAGCCGGGGGCCGTCGGGGGTTTCGGCACCTTGACACTCGGGTCGCTCAGTCTGGCCGGCTCGAGCAGCACGCTGCTTGCGATCGGCGGTACCAGTCGCGGCGTTTCCTATGACGCGATCGACGTGAGCCAGGCGTCGGCCCTGACGTACGGCGGCAGCCTGTCGCTGTCGTTTGCTGACACGTTCGCCGACAACACCTCGTTCGGCCTGTTCGGCATCAATGGAACGCCGTCCGGTTCGTATGCCAGCGTGACAGCGAGCGGCTCATACGGCCTCCTCACCTTCACCAACGCCGGAGGCGTATGGAGCGCTAGCGCTAGCAACGGCCAGACGCTCACCTTGGCAGAATCGACTGGCATGCTTTTGATCGTTCCGGAGCCGACGCTCGTCCTGAGCGGAGTGATGACGGCCAGCCTCGCCGCCCTCGTCATGGCCCGTCGGCGGACGAGTTGCTAAGCCGGCCGGATGTCCTTTTGTTCGTTAGCGCGAGGAATCGTCATGCATCGCCACCGGTCTGCCTTCACCCTCGTCGAACTGCTCGTGGTGATTGCCATCATCGCCACGCTGATCGGTCTGCTCTTGCCTGCCGTGCAGACGGCCCGCGAAGCGGCCCGCCGGAGTGCCTGCAGCAACAACCTCAAGCAGGTGGGCATGGCGATGCACCTCCACCACGATGCGCGGAAGGCTTTCCCGGCGGGGTTCTCACACTTCTGGACGAGCGGCGCCGTGTGGGGCTGGGGCACGTTCCTGCTGCCCTACATGGAGCAGTCGGCGCTTTACACGCAACTCGATCCTGCGAGTCGCAAGCTCTCAACGGTCTTCGTGGCGTCGGCGTCGGCGACCGACAAGGCGGCCCTGCAGGCCACGATCTCAACCTACCGCTGCCCCTCCGATGACGCGCCGAGCCCCAACACGCTCTACAAGTTCGGTAGCGGGGCGTTCGACGTCGCCACGTCCAACTACGTCGGTAGCTGCGGTGAACTTGGCTATGCAAACCGCAACAGCGACGATCCCACGCTCGTGCCCAACTATGGTCCGCGGTATTCCCACGACCCGGGCGGCATGCTCTTCGGCACGGCCGACAAGGCTGCGACGGCCACCGGAGCGATCCCAAACTCTGGGCCCGGCCGGGGGCCGCTCGGGCTGCGGATCAAGGATATCTCCGACGGCACCTCCAAGACCTGGTGCATCGGCGAGCGGAGCAAGGTCAACTATGCGGCAGTCTGGGTCGGGGCGGGTAACGCGGCCGGCTATTCGGCGAACGAGACTGCACGGATCCTTGGCCGCATCAACACCAATGGGTTTTTCATGAACCTGAACTTCCTGCTGGCCAACTCACCTCCCACGGCTAGCGACATTGATAACAACGGCAAGATCTTCTCGAGCATGCATCCCGGCGGCGTCAACATGATGCTCGTGGATGGATCGGTGCGGTGGGCAGAGGAAAACGTGGATCCCGTCATTCACCTCGGCATGGCGCACCGCAACGAGGGCACGGTCACGGGCGATACACGATGAGCCAGTCGTCTACTCCATTGTCCATGTGGTCGCCGGCGTGTCTCGGCATGACGGCCATGGCGGCCATGGCCGTCGTCACCGTCGCGGGCTGTGGGGGCGGCGGATTTGCCGAGGTGACGGGCACGGTGCTCGTGGACGGTAAGCCTCTGCAGAGCGCGTTTGTGACGTTCGTGCCGGAAGGGCCAGACGCCGTCCGGGGCGTGGGTTCCACCAACGCAGAGGGCCGCTACCGCGTGATCCGGCCGGGCAGTAAGGTCGAGGCGATGATCGGGAAGAACCATGTGAGCGTGACGGGGGGC
>QWQL01000003.1 GCA_003670825.1 Planctomycetota bacterium | reverse complement strand
CTTGCGGTGGGAAGGCCGTTGACGAGCGGGTTGCCGGCCAACTGACCGACGGTCGGCAAGGTTCCGGAACCGGTCGACTGGTAGAGCTCATTTCCGTACATGCCGAGCACGCGAAGATTGGTGCCGATGGCCGCCGTCGTAGCGGTCGTCCCAGATGCCACAAACGGACTCAAGCTATCGACCGTGCCGTACACCACACCACTGTTTCCGCCAATCGCCCAGATCTTGTTGCCATCGGTGGTGACTGCGCCTCGGGGGCTGCTGGCGCTAAACCACGTGCCCGTGACCGTCAGCGAGTAGGAGCCCGTCGTCGTGTTGAAAAGCCCCGCCACGCGAGGAACTGCAACGCTGTTTGTGGCTGTAATGCTCGTGGCGGCCGGGATGGTCGAGTTGTAACCAGAAAAACCGATCCAGGTGCCGTCGGGTGAGATGGACATCGCCCCTTCGGCGTTCGCGTTGCCTGCCGTGATGAGTTTGGTTCCAGTGCCGGTTGCCGGCATCGCGATCGACTGCACGAACGACCCGGCCGTCGTGTATTCATCGAGGAAGACATCGTTGCCCGTGTTCGCGAGCGTGTTCGTGCCCGATCCGGCCCGGTAGATCACCAGGTTTCCCGGCGTGATGGGGGCAGCCTCGCTCAAAGAGATCGAGCACGAGACGAACAGGGCCGCGGCAATGGCCGCGGCGAAGTCAGGGCGGACCAGCACGGTATGTCGCACCATAGAAGCACCTCCGATGCCTTTCGGGAGTTCGTAATCGATGTCCAAAAACAGCCCGCCAAAACACTGTGATAACCGTTACCAGCCGCCGCACAAGCACCCCCTGCGAAAATGTGACGAATCGGGCATGGGCTGGGACGAAACGGGCATGGGCAGGGACGAAACAGGATTGCAGGGACGAAACGGCGGCCACGCTGGGACGAAACGGGCAGGCACCGGCCATGCCGGTGGTCGCCCGTTGCTTGTCAAACGTTCCCGCCGTGGAATAATCCGTTCCATGAGACGCTCCGGCGATCCGACGACGGCAACGCGGTCTGGTCGGCGGGCGATCGGATGTCGGGCGACATTTTCGCCTCACGGTCGTTCGAATCGCATTCGGGCGCCGGTTTCGGAGTGTCGAGCCTTTACGCTCGTCGAACTCCTGGTCGTGATCGCGATCATCGCGACGCTGATCGGGTTGCTGTTGCCGGCTGTGCAAATGGCCCGCGAGGCAGCGCGACGCTCTTCCTGCATGAACAACCTCCGCCAGATCGGCTTGGCGACGCATATGTTCCGTGACGCCAAGCGAGCGCGATCCAACCGCGGGAACAAAATGACATTTCCCACAGGCACCCTCCTCGGCGATTGGGGCTACCGCATGCGACCGGGCATGAAGTCGCCGGGCGATCCGTCGGCTCTTTCGGAAAAATACGGTCTTCAGGCTGTGCTGGCCTACAACTTCAAATACGGCGACGAATCGGGCAACGACTTCACCGACTACGGTGGCCCGGGGTTCATGGACCGCGGGTCTGGTTGGGTCTGCCCGTCCCAGACTGACCAAATGCGGGTATTTGAAAACACCTACGCCTTCACGACGAACTTCAAGGCCAACGATCCTGATCCTCCATCGCAGACCCGTGACGCGAACATGGAGATTCGAAAGACCAACTGGGTGTGGGACAACTACAGCCAGCGGCCGGGCCTGAGCGGCTTTCGTGGACCGTTCTCCAGCACCTCATACATCATTTCCACGGCCCAGCGTACCTACCCTCACAGCACTGCCAAGTCGCCCGGCTACATTCGCGGCTGCGTGGACGGCAGCGTGGATTTTTTCCAGATCGATTGAAGTGAGGCATCGACGATGTTGATTGCCGATCGTCCGACACCCAGGCCGCATCGTGGCTTCCGCGGCCCGCTCGTGGCCGCGGCCTTGATCGCGGGCTTTGCGCCTGCGATGTGCTCCGGCCAGATCGACAACCTGAAGCCCGTACTGACGACCGGCGGACTTCTGGGCAGCACGCTCGCAGCCTACACCTACGATCCGACCACCGACACGATGTTTCTGACGGCCTACGGTAACCCCGCTGTGGTGAAGGTGACCGACGTCAGCGTGCCGGGCTCGCAGGTGGCGACGCCGACTGTTTACGAATCGACGCTACAACTTTATTACCGCAACGGCGACCCCAATCGCAGCGTCACGACGCCCGCTCAGGGCGGCATCCTGCTGAACCCGAGGCCGATCGGCTCAAATCCGGCCTATTCGCTCGCCCTGATCACCGACGGCGGAAACACCAAGTTTCCCGCCAGTTCCACCGTCGACCCCGCAGCGACCAAGAAGCTTTACACCTACAACCTTGGGACGGCGGCGATTCCGGGGAGCGGCACCGACGTGTTCACGACACGGGCCACGCTGGCCAACCTGCAAGCTGTTACCGGGACCGACTCCAACAGCAACAACCTCGCTCGCCAGTTTGCCTGGAGCGGCGACGGCCAAAGCATCTACTTCACCGACTCGAGCGCCGCCATGGGCGGCCTCTGGAAACTCGGCGCGGTCTCGGGCAGCCCGCAGCGGATCCTGAACGAAGACGACACGAGTGCGGAGCCGACGGTGATACCGTCGGCTAGTGGAGACCGGATCTTCTTCTCGGGAGGTGGCAGCACCGGCAATGGCGGTGGCATCGACTTCGTCACCCACGACGGATCGACGACGTCGGCCCGGGAGGTTGCTGTCAGCGCCGCCACGCTGAGCGAGTTCTTCGAGGTGGCCGGCACGATGCCCTCGCAGCGGGTCCAGTCGCTGACGACGGTGGGAGACGATCTCTACTTCATATTCTACAACAACTCCAGCGGCACGAACCCGCTCTACCGCTTCCCGGGTGTCTACCGGCAGGACGCCGCGGGCCGGCTCTCGAAGGTCGTGAACAAGACCGAGCGGGAGAGCGTTTTCCCCGGGCTTCTTAACTACCGCGTCCTCGACCGGCTTCAATCTCGACAGATCACCTACACGGGCACGGCGAACTCTTTCCCCGTCACGGAGCTCCTCTACCGGGAGTCGCTCGCCCAGACCGTCGCCGGAGCCACCGCCTTCAAGCCGGTCGATTTCAACCGCGACAACGCTGTGACGGCCGCCGACCTGGCGCTCCTCGTGCCGCAGGTGACGGTCCGCGGTCAGGTGCAGACCGACGTGACGAACCTCGTGTTCGACATGAACGGCAACGACACGATCGACTGGAAAGACGTGCAGATAGTCGAAGGCTTTCTGGACTACGTGCCCGACCCGGACCTTGCGGGAAGGATCGTGCCCGCGCTTCCCATTCAGGCCGACACCGACTTGAACGGCGTGGTCGACTTCGCCGACTTTCAGGTGATGCAGGCCAACTTCGAGACCACGTCGCGGGCCTTCACGCAGGGTGATTTCAACGGCGACAACCAGGTGTCGTTCCCCGACCTTCAGCCCTGGATCAACAGCTACGGCTTCCGCTCGGCGGTCGTGGGCGGGGGCGTGCCGATGGCCCCTTTCGACCAGGTCGCGTGGGATCAGTTTCTGGCCACGCTCACTCCGCCCACGGTCACCCTCGACGTGGCCACCGGCCGGCAGACGCAGTTTCAGCTCGGCTACCGCACGATCGTGATTGCGGCCGCGGTGACCAAGACGGGCACGGGCACGCTTGTCTACGACGCGGCCAACACCTACGCCGGCACGACCTCGGTTGCGGCCGGCACGCTCGAGATTGCCGCCCCGGACGCGGTCGCGACCTCCACGCTGAGGGTGTCGGCCGGCGCGACGGCGCGGGTGGCCGCCGGCACGGCCGCGACGGTCGCCGGGCTCGACCTCTCGGCCGGCGGCCTGGTCGACCTGACCACTGGCGCGATGACCGTGACGAGCGGGCTGTCGGCAACGGACTTGGTCGCGGAGATTCTCGAAGGCCGCGGCACGGGCTCGTGGACGGGCACGAGCGGCATCATGTCGAGCGTCGCGGCGGCCGACGTGGCCCTGGGCATACCCCGCGCCGTCGGCTGGAAAGAGAACGGCAACGGCTCGCTGACCTTCGCCTTCGCCGCCCCGGGCGACACCAACATCGACGGCGTGGTCGACATCCTCGATGCCGCCAACTTCCTCGCCGGCGGTGCGTTCAACGCTGGCACGCCGGCGAGCTGGTACGAGGGCGACTTCAACTACGACGGCCTCGTCAATGTCCTCGATGCCGCCGACTTCGTCTCGACTGGCCTCTACGACACGGGCTCCTACCTGCCGAGGGCATCAGTCTCGGCCGTCGCGGTGGTTCCCGAGCCGGCCACGGCCCTCATGGCAGCCATAGCGCTGGCCCTGCTCGCCTGCCGCCGTGCCGCGCGGACGAGGCATCCTCGATCCCAGATTCGTTCCTGAGGGGCTCTGGTGCCCGGAGACGCCGCCTCAGAAATCGAAGTCGATCCGCATGCCGTAGGCATCCGTCATGCTGTTGCCCTTGTTCGCCCGCGAGTCTTCCAAGAAGGCCCGGACATAGTTGAACTTCCAGCGGGTGTAGGGGTTGAGATACCAGTTCAGGCCGAACGTGAAGTCGGTGAGGTTGTTCCCCCTGATGTTCTCGTCGTTCAGCACGATGTTGGAGAATCGGGCCGCGACTTCCCAGGCGCCGAGCCCGGTCTGGATGCCCCGGGATCCCCTGCGGACGTGGAAGAAGTTTTCGAAGGGCTTGAGCCGATCATGGATGCCGAGTTTTCGGTCGTACGGCCGATGCTCCCCGGTGAGAAAGTAACTGACCTGGGCCATGTAGGCGTTGAAGAACAGGGGTGGCCCGCCGATCTGGTCGACGTAGGCAAAGGCGTACTCCGACTGCAGGGAGAGCGGACCGAGGATCAGGGCGAACTCCGGGTCGAAGAGCTGGAAGTTGTCAGCCGGGATGGCTCCGGTGTCGACGAAGATCGGTGCGAACGGCCCTGGAGCCCCATTGATGTAGTTGCTCGGGGAAGGAGGGCCAACGGGGCCGAAAACAGTAGCCGGCTGCTGCTTGCGGATTTCGGGGGTG
>QWQL01000172.1 GCA_003670825.1 Planctomycetota bacterium | reverse complement strand
GAGCGGCTGGAGGCCGGCCGTCTGCACGGGATCCCGAAGCGGCTCGTGCGCGGCGACACGACAGTGGCCGAGGGCCCGGCCGACGTCTGGCAGGCCTTTCTCGCGGAGCACCCCGCCGCCCGCGATCGCGCGATCCGGGCAACGCGGATCGACAGGGAAGACCGCGGCGAACTCCAGCGGCGGCTGCGGGCCGCGCGGTTGGCGGTCGTGCAGGCCCGGCTCAGCGGGGGCGAGGGCGGTTTGCAGGTGGCCGCCGCCGAGGCCCGCGAGCAGACGATCGCCGCCGAGATCGGCCGCCGCGAGCAGACGCTCGACGAGGAGACGGCGAAGCTCCGCGGACAGAACGCCGGCTGGGCCGTGGAGTTTGAGACGGCGTCGGGCGGTGTCGCGGCCGTGCCGCTCGACGCGATCGTTCGCGCCTGGCAGCCCAACCGGCTCTCGCTCGGCGGCAGTCTGGGCGTGTATTTCTCCCGCTGGGGCGAGTTTCTCGCCGACGATCCTCGCGAGGCCAACGGCGCCGGCGGCGTGTTTCCCGCGATCTGGGGCACCGTCACGATGACGCTCATCATGGCGCTCTTCGTAGCGCCCTTCGGCGTGCTGGCGGCCCTCTACCTCCGCGAATATGCCGGCCGCGGGCCGGTCACCACGGCAGTGCGGGTGGCGATCAACAACCTCGCCGGCGTGCCGAGCATTGTCTACGGGGCTTTCGGGCTGGGCTTCTTCTGCTACGTGCTCGGGGCGAGCATCGACGAGGTATTTTTCAAGGCGAGTCTCGTGGCCGACGGCCAGCCGACGTTTGGCACCGGTGGCCTGCTCTGGGCGTCGCTCACGCTGGCGCTGCTCACGCTGCCGGTCGTGATCGTGGCCACGGAGGAGGCGCTCTCCGCGGTGCCCAACTCGATGCGGGAGGGCTCGTATGCCTGCGGCGCCGGTAAATGGCAGACGATCCGCCGCATCGTGTTGCCCCGGGCGCTCCCCGGCATCATGACGGGGCTGATCCTCGCCATGGCCCGCGGCGCCGGCGAGGTGGCACCGCTGATGCTCGTGGGCGTTAAGAAGCTGGCCCTCGAACTCCCGGTGGACGGCAGCTTCCCGTATGTCCATCCGGAGCGGGAGTTCATGCACCTCGCCTACCTGATCTACGACGTGGGCTTCCAGAGCCCCAACAGCCAGGCCGCCCGGCCGATGGTGTTTACGATCACGTTTCTGCTGGTGGCGATCATTGCCCTGCTCAACGTGGCCGCGATCTGGATTCGGTCGCGGCTGCGGCGGCGGTTCGTCGCGCAGCAGTTCTGAGCACCGTGGTGTACGATTCCCCCTCCGCCCCGCCGGGGCATCATCGGAGCCGAGCCCGCCATGCACACCGTCGACGAGCCGCCTCGGGAAGCTGGTGCGCCGCGGGCTCCGGAGCCGCCGCAGGATCGCCTGGTGGCCGTGGCCGCGGGCCGTGAGGTCGATCCCGAGGTGCACGAGAGCGTGCTCCGGGAGCCGCCGGTGTTGGAGATCGACCGCTTCAACCTCTGGTATGGCGCGAAGCAGGCGCTGCACCAGATCACGATGCTGATCCCGCTGCACAAGGTGACGGCGTTGGTGGGCCCGAGCGGCTGCGGCAAATCGACCCTGCTGCGGAGCGTGAACCGTCTCAACGACCTCGTGCAGAGCGTGCGGATCACGGGCGACATGCGGCTTTCGGGCGATTCGATCTACGACCCGCGGATGGACGTGATCGAGCTGCGGAAGCGGATGGGGATGGTGTTTCAGAAGCCCAACCCCTTTCCGATGAGCATCTACGAGAACGTCGTCTACTCGCTGCGGATCGACGGCGAGACCAATCGCGGCGTGCTCGACGAGGTCTGCGAGATGAGCCTCCGGGGAGCCGCCCTCTGGGACGAGGTCAAGGATCGCCTCCAGGACAGCGCGGTGGGCCTGTCGGGCGGGCAGCAGCAGCGGCTCTGCATCGCCCGGGCGATCGCGGCCGAGCCGGAGGTGCTGCTGCTCGACGAGCCCTGCTCGGCCCTCGATCCGATCGCGACCGGTAAGGTGGAAGACCTCATCCAAGAACTCCGCGGCCGCTACTCGGTGCTGATCGTGACCCACAACATGCAGCAGGCCAGCCGCTCAAGCGACTACACCGCCTTCATGTATCTCGGTAGGCTCATCGAGTATGGAGCCACGCCCGACATCTTCACCAAGCCCGTCCTCCGCGAGACGGAGGCCTACGTGACCGGTCGCTTCGGCTGATCGGCACCCCACCCGCTATGACCAAACACATCGAACGTCAGCTCGAGAATCTCAAGGAGCGGATCCTCCGCCTCGGCACCCTCGTGGAGGAGGCGATCTCGAAGTCGATCACCGCCTTCATCAACCGTGACGCGGCGCTAGCCCAGCGGGTGATGGCCAGCGACGAAGACATCGACAGCATGGAAGTGGAGGTGGAAGAGGAGTGCCTCAAGATCCTCGCCCTCTACCAGCCCGTGGCGGCCGACCTGCGGTTTGTCGTTTCTGCCCTGAAGATCAACAACGACCTGGAGCGGATGGGCGACCTCGCCAAGAACATCGCCAAGCGGGTGACGCAACTTCAGGGGGGCAGCCCGTATGATCTTCCCCCCGAGATCCGCACGATGGCCACGCAGGCGCAGGAGATGGTTCGTCAGTGCCTCGACGCCGTCGTCAAACGCGATCCCACGCTCGCCCGCCAGGTGCGTGAGGAGGACGACATCGTCGACGAGGCCCGCCAGCGGATTCAGCGGCGGGTGATGCAGGGCATCAAGGATCAGCCGGACAACGCGGAGAGTCTGCTCCGGATCAACTCGGTTGCCAAGCACATCGAGCGGATTGCCGACATGGCCACGAACATCGCCGAGGATGTGGTGTACATGGTCGAGGGGGACATCGTTCGCCATCGTTCCGAGGGCTGAGCAGGCCCGTCGCCGCAGGTTTTCCTCCCTGCGCTGAGTCCTGTAGCCGCAGGTTTTCCTACCTGCGCTGCCCGCTGCCACGAGGTCTCGGGTGCAGGTAAAAAAACCTGCACCTACGGAGCGGTAAGCACTGCCACAGTCCCGTAGCCGCAGGTTTTCCTACCTGCGCTGACCGCCGCCACGAGGTCTCGGGTGCAGGTAGAAAAACCTGCACCTACGGAGCGGTAAGCACCGCCACAGGCCCGTAGCCGCAGGTTTTCCTACCTGCGGTAAGCACTGCCACGGGGTCTCGATTGCGCGTAAAAACCTGCACCTCCGGAGGAGGGGGCGGCCGGTGTCGGCGGGGCCCGGGGGGCCCCCGCAACCGCCGTTCACCCTCGGCACGCGGCCGTGGTACCCTTTTGCAGACAGGATTTCTGGCGTCAGGACCGGGCTATGGGAGGTGTGTTGATGACGGGGTGTTGGCTTTGCGTTCATTCGCTGGTTACCGCGATGGCGGTCGGGATGGTCGGCATGGCTGCCGCCCGGGGGCAGGATCCCGTGCTGGTGTCGATCACCGGCCCACTGGTGGGCCGCGTCGGTGAGCGGGCGAGCTTCGAGGTCGAGCTCGTCAACCGCTCCGGCAAGCCGCTGCAACAGCTCCGCGTCATCGACTATTTCGACAAGGGTTTTCACCATGAGGCCTCTGCGAGCCCGATCGAGCAGAAGGGCACGATCGACCTGATGCCGGGCACCGCCCGGCGGCTTACGCTCGACTTCCTGCTCGATGAGCCAGGCCGGCAGTGCCACCGGGTCGAGATCCTGGACCAGTCGCACGTGTTTGTCGGCGGGGCCACGCACTGTGTTGAGGTGCAGCCCGCGGTGGCGGCGGCCCCACGGTACGCCGCGCCCGCCCCTGTCGCCGCGCCGACCCCCGCCCCCGTGGCAGCGCCCATGCCGGTCGCAGCGCCGGTCCCCGTTGCAGTACCAGTCCCGGTCGCAGCGCCTGCGGCCATCGCGGCCGTTGCCGTGCCGCCGCTGGCGGCGACGCCCTCCGTGGCGGTCGCGCCGACACCGGTGCCCATGCCCAGTGCTACCACGACCATCACCGTGCCGGCGTCTCCGGCGCTCGAACTCGATCTCCAAGGCCCGGCCGAGGCCCTCTCCGACGCCGTCGTGGAGTACGTCGCTGTCGTCAAAAACAAGGGAGCCGGCACCGCGCCGCCCACCACGCTTGAGTTTGCTTGGGATGAGCACCTCACGCCGCTCGAGGCCTCCGACGGCTACAACCTCGTGGCGTCGAAGGTGTCGTGGAACCTGCCGGCGCTCGAGCCCGGCGGACAACTCAAGCGGCAGATCAATCTCCGGGCCAAGGCGCCCGCCGGTGCCTACCGCGATTCGCCCGCCACCCGGTCGTGCGTGCGGGCGGTGCTGGGCGGGTTTGGCGGCGGCGCGATGGTGGCCGACGAGGCCTGCGCGATGATCAGTTCCACGATGCCCCGGCCGCGGATTCGCACTCCTTCCGAGGTCGGCCTGAAGATGTCGCTCGCCGACCTCGACGATCCGGTTCGTCCTGGCGACTCCACCACGCTGGTCTGCACCGTCACCAACGGTGGCACCGAGCCCACTGGCCGGCTCGACCTGATCGTGATTCTGCCCGACCAGGCCCGGCTTGATTCCGAGCGGACGGCGGCCCGCCTGCGGATCGACGATTCCCGGGTCTCGTTCGACCCCATCCAGCCGATTGCCCCCGGCGGGCAGCGGTCGTTTGAGATCACCTACCGGCTGCCAACGGGCGGCACCGGCCGGGCCTCGGCGATCCTCTCGAGCGCCGAACTCGACGGCACGGTCGAGCGCAGCTGCCAGACGACCTTCCTCGAGTAGGTGCAGGTTTTTTACCTGCATCACCGTCTGGTGGGCTTCGCAGGTAGGAAACCTGCGGCTACGTGGGGAGGTTTTCCGGCACCACCCGGCATGCGCTGGTGGCCGTGTGAGTAGGTGCAGGTTTTTTAGCTGCATCACCGTCTGGCGGGCTTCGCAGGTAGGAAACCTGCGGCTACGTGGGGTGGCTCTCCCAGTACCGCCCGGCGATGCGCTGGTGACCGCTTGAGTAG
>QWQL01000059.1 GCA_003670825.1 Planctomycetota bacterium | reverse complement strand
CCCGGCCACACGGTGCCGTATCATCGGATTGTCCCCCTGAGAATCCAGCCTCAGGAGGGATATCGGCCACCCCTACGACCGGTCTTCACGGAAAATTCGGCAGGGTTGGGACGGCATGAGTTGTCTCGCCGGGCTGCGGCAGGCTGGTGAGCCCAACCTCGGCGGCGGGACGGCATGAGTTGTCTCGCTGGGCTGCGGGGGCCCACGCTCGCCATCCTCACGCCGATCCCTCCGTCTGCCCGTTCGCCTCCCCCGTTTCTCGCTCGGAGCCTGACGAGGTCGTGGCTATGGGCGCCGGGCGGAAACGCCGGGGAGTTTTCCCTCGGCGAGTTCGCGGTCCCATTCGTCCATCAGCGGCCAGTGGGGTGCGCAGGTGCCGAAGTCGGCGAGCACGAGATAACCCTTCAGGCGGGCGATCGTCGCGGCGAGCAGCCGGTCGTCCTTTCGGAAGATCGGGCCGTGACTCGGGAGGAGCCACTCCACATCACTGGCGGCGATCCGCTCGAGCGATTCGATGAACGACGGAATGTCGCTGCCATGGTGGGCGTCGATCGCCCCCACGGAACCGTCGCGATAGATGTTGTCACCCGAGAGCAGCAGATTGCCCATCCGGAAGGCGAGTTGGCTGTCGGTGTGGCCAGGCGTGAGCCAGACCCCCAGCGAACAGCCGCCGACCTCAACGGTGTCGCCATCGACGATCTCCCGATCCACCTTCACCTGCGGCATGTCGAGGTGCACGTTTTGCGCGTCGATCTCGGCGAACGTCTTGATGCGGTCGCCCGACTCGAGTGACGACACCGCCTTAGGGTGGGCGAGCACCGGTGCCTTGAGGATCGACCGGGCCTTTGCCAGCCCTTGGATGTGGTCCACGTCGGCGTGCGTGGCCACCAGCGCCCGGCACTGCGAGAGCGGGAAATCCATCTGGCGGATGAGCTCGATGATCTCGTCGACGCTCTCCTCGTAGCCGATGTCGATCAGCGCCCAGTCGCGGTCGTCGTAGATCAGGTAGACGTTACAGCCGATCCGCCAGCCGGCCTGATGGTTCATCTCGATCACACCGGGAAAGATAGGACGGCGTTCGAGCATGGCGGCGGCAATGAGTGGTTGCGAGGGATGGGTTTGCGGGGAAATCCCGCGGAGGACACACTTGAGCCGGAGGCGGCCGCATGAGCGGCTGGATTCTAGGGCGCCGGTACGGCGGCGGCAACGAATGGCCGTCGCGGCCGGGGTGAGCCCGCCCCCGTTGGGTGCAGTGGAGCGCGGAGTCGCGGTAGGCACGATGGTTTCCGAGGTCACGTCCGCCGCGTCGCCGCCCGCATTCGCCGCCTGGGCTGAAAACGTTGCGGCGCTGTGCGATGCGGTGGAACGCCTCCAGCCGCTCGCGGCCACGCTGGGCACCGGCGATCCCCAGCTCTGCGGCTGGCACGGCGCGCTGTTCGGCAAACTCCGGCCGCAGGTGGCCCGCGAGCCGCTCCTGGTCGCCGCCGTCTGCGGCGGTACCAACACGGGCAAGAGCCTGATCACCAACACGCTTGTGGGCGCGGTGATCAGCCGGTCGGTGCCCGAGGCGGCCCGCACGCTCCATCCGGTGGCGAGCTTCGCCCGCGGCGTCGCCGAGCGGATCGACCTGGCGGCGCTGTTTCCCGGCTTCCGGCCCGTGCCCTGGCGGAGCGACGAAGACGCCCTCGATCAGGCCTCCGCCGACGTGCTCGTCTGGCGGGAGGATCCTGGCGGCACGCAGCCCGCCCGGCTGGTGGTGCTCGACACGCCCGACATCGACGGCACCCTCCGCGAGAACTGGCACCGGGCCGAACTCGTCCGCAACGCCGCCGACGTGATCGTGGCCGTGCTGACGCAGCAGAAATACAACGACGCTGCGGTTCGCGATTTCTTCGCAGCCGCCGCGGCGGCCGGCAAGACGGTGATCGTGGTCTTTAACATGGTCGATTGGCCGCGACAGCGGGAGCGGATCGCCGGCTGGCTCGCCACGTTCGCCGCCGAGACGGGAGTCATGGCGCCGGCGGTGTATGCCGCTCCGCACGACTTCGCCGCCGCCGAGGCAGGCCGCATCGCTCTCCATCCGGTGCCGGAGCTCACCCGAGACCACGCCGACCTGGGCCTCGCCGAACGGCTTGCCACCGCCGACTTTGATCGCATCAAGCGGCATGCGATGGAGGGGGCGCTGCGGGTCGTCGTCGATCCCGCGCACGGCCTCCCCGCCTGGCTCGACGGCATCGACCGGGCCGCCGCTGGCTGGCGGGATTCGCAGCGGCTCCTCGAACGCGAGGGCCGCGTGCAGGTCGAGCTCCCACCACCTCCGCGACAGATCGTCTGGGACGAGGTCTGGTCGTGGCTCGAGCCCCGCCGCTCGGGCGTCGATCTGTTCGTGAGCGCAGGGTATCGCACGATGGGTCGCGGGATCTCCTGGGCGGCTCGCCGCCTCGGTGTCGGCCGCACCGCCGCGGAGCGGCAGGAGGATTTCGCCCACGCAGAACTCGAAGCGCTCAAGCGGGCGCTGGCCGACTTCATCGACCGGCTCGATGACGCCTGTCGCCGCGATGCCCGCCTTGCCTTACGGCTCGGGCCGAAGCTCGCATCCGCCGATCGCGCCGCATGGTATGCCGACCTCGAACGCCGCCATGCGGCACTGCCATTGGTGTCGGAGGACTACCGGACGTTCGTGAGGCTCGAACTCGACCGTTTCGCCGCCGCCAATCCAGGCATGGTGAAGGCCTTGCTCGCAGGGCTCACCGTCGGGTCGGTGGCCCGCCCGGTGATGACGCTGGCCCTGTTTGGCGCCGGAGCGGCCGCCGTGCCGGCCGCCGCGGGTGTGCTCCATCACGTGCTCGATTTCGGGGTCACGGTCGCCGCGCCCCTCGCCGGCGAGGGGGCGGTCGCGGTCGCCGCGACGGGGAGCAAGCCGCTCATCGAGCGGCTCTTCGCGGGGTGGTCGGCTGAGCGGGGTAGAATCCTGGCCGAGACGCTCCACGATGTGGTGCTCGGCGACGGCGTGGAGGAGATTGGCCGGCTCGCCGCTTCCGGTTCGCGGCCCGAACTGGCCCGGGCGCGGCAGTTGCTCGTCGAATGCTCGCGGGGGTGCGGCTGATCATGGCATCGACATCCGACCCGACGCCGGCCGGGATGGCCGTGGAGCCCGACTTCGCCGCCTTTGACGCCCTGGTCGATGCGCTCGGCCGCTGGGCGCCGGCCGGCCCCGCCTGGGCGCCGGCCCGCCGCGTGAAGAATGAGTGGGAAGGGGTGGCGGCCCGGCTCGACAAGGTTCGCCGCGAACTCTCGCGGGTGCTGGTGGTGGGCGTGGTCGGTGGCACCGGCACCGGCAAAAGCACGCTGGTCAACGCGTTGGCCGGTGGCGAGGTCACCGCCGCCGGCGATGTGGCCCGGCCGACGACCGTGAATCCGATCGTCGTGGCGGCCCGGGATGTCGACCTGTCGTGGCTGCCGCTCGACGCGATGCAGGCCCGCGTGGTGCGGAGCGAGTCGCCGGCGGTCGCGAACATCGTGCTCGTCGACTGCCCCGACCCCGACACGCAGAGCCTGCCAGGCGCGGCCGCCGGCGAGCCCGGCCGGCCGAGTGATGCCAACCGCAACCGCGATCTTCTCGAGGCGGTGCTGCCCGCCTGCGACGTGCTGCTGCTCGTCGCCACGGCGCAGAAATACCGCTCGTGGATCGTGGCCCGTGAGGTGGCCGCCTTTGCGCCCGGCCGGCCGCTGCTCTTCGTGCAGACCCATGCCTCGCGCGACCCCGACATTCGCGGCGACTGGCGGCGGGAGCTCGAGTCGCAAGGCTTCGACGTGCCGCGGATCTTTCGCCTCGACGGCGTCGAGGCCGCGGCCCGCGCCGCGGCAGCGCTCGAACCGGAGCCTGGGTTCGCGGAGCTTGTGCGGGCGATCGATGGTGAGCTTGTGGGCCGTGCCGCTCGTCGCGTGCGGAGGACCGGCGCGGTCGATCTCGCCGCCTGGTTCACGAGGCAGTCATTGAGCGGCCTCGACGGATTCACCGAGCCGCTTGCGGCGCTCGCGGCCGGAATCACGACTGAACGGTCGCGGCTCGAGGCGATCCTGGCCCGTTCGATCGGGGAGAAACTGCGGGCGAATCGCTCGGCCTGGCAGCGGCTGATCGGTGACGACGTCGTGGCCCGCTGGCACGGCGGCCCGTTCGCCGCGTTTCTGCACGTGATCGCGGCGCTGGGATCGCTCTGGAGCCGGGTGCGTCCTGGGGGGGGGCTGGTCGGCCGGTTACTGGCGGGCCAGGCGGTTTCAGCGGCGGCCCGCGACGGAGGCTGGCCGGCGATCGAGGAACTGGGGCTGGCCGCCGGCGAGGTTGAACAGTCGCGCAGCGTGCTGTCGGGTGTGGCCTCCCGGGCCGGCCTGGAACATCCGCTCGTCGGCCGGGCGCGGCTCGATGCCGCCGCCGCGACGGCTGCGACGTCGTCTGTCGTCGATCGTGCGGGCCACTGGCTGGGTGAGGGCATCGACCGCCTCGTCGCGGAGCGGCGGAGCCGCATCGGTCGGCCGCTCGTTCACTGGACGTTCGAAGCGCTCTTCTTGGCGTTGCTGGTGACGGTGCTCGTGCGGGCCGGCTGGAACTTCTTCCATGGCAACCTCTGGGAGGGCAAGCCGGTGTCGGGCATTGGCTTCCTCGAGGAGGCGCTGGTCTGGGTGATCCTCTGGGGTTTCGCGCTGCGGTGGGCGATCTTCGCGCTGGTGCGGCTCGGTCTCGACCGCGACATCCAGTCGCTCGTCGCCGGGCTCGCGTCGTCGCGGCTAGTCGATCCCCTGATCACCGACTTCACCGACGCGACGGCGGCCGCGACCGAGTGGCTCGACGAAGGCCGTCGGCTCCGGATCGAAGCCGACCGCCTCGCCACGTCCTGCGGCGAAGCCCCTGGCCTGGGACGTCTGCGGAGGCCCTCCACGTGAGGAGCCTGATCCCGCGAGGCGTCGCGGTGGTGGCGGGCAGCCTGATCGTGGTGGGCGTCACGCTCGCCGCCGACCT
>QWQL01000121.1 GCA_003670825.1 Planctomycetota bacterium | reverse complement strand
GGCTACGAACGCACTCCGCATGCCCCCCGTAGGTGCAGATTTCCTATCTGCACCACAGCATGCACACAGGTAGGAAACCTGTGGCTACGAACGCACTCGGCATGCCCCCCGTAGGTGCAGATTTCCTATCTGCACTCCAGCGTGCCCACAGGTAGGAAACCTGTGGCTACGAACGCACCGGGCACGCCCGCGGGGACAAGCCCTGCGGCTACTGAATGGCGAGCGCGGCGAACCGCGCGGCGGCTACGGCCGGTTCGGCCACCACCGTCACGCTCCCCGGTTCGTGCCCACTGGCAGACAACGAGTCGACCAGCAGGCGGCGGAGCGTTGCGGCCCCCGTCAGCAGGCCGCCCGCCAGGCGGAGAGGATAGACACCGGCAGCAAACTCCCCGCGGAGCGCCAGCGTGCGGACGTGGGCGGCAAGGTCCGCCGCAGCGGCGGCGATGATCGCCGAGGCCACCGCATCCCCCACGTCGGCCGCGGCGATCACTTCCCGGGCCACGTCGGCGATCTCGCGACGGCCCACATCGGAGGCATGGAGCCGGCCCACGAGTTCGGCGGCCTCCGTCACCGCGAATCGCCGCAGCAGCGCCTCGCGGAGGATCGTTTCGGGGCCGCGGCCGTCGGCCGCCCGCATCGCCGCCTTGAGTCCGGCCAGGCCGATGGCATGGCCGCTGCCTTCATCGCCCAGCAGCGGCCCCCAGCCGCCGCAGCGATCGACCGGGGCCGCGGCCGACAGCCCCACGCCGCGTTGCCGAGCCAAGGCCAGCGAGCCGGTGCCCGCAATCAAGACAACGCCCCAGGGCTCCGTCGCGGCGTCGGCAAAGAGCACCAGCCCGTCGGTCACCACGTGCACGTGATCCGCGACCGCAGCCTGCGTCGCCCAGCCGCACACCGCGTCTCGATCCTCCGGCCGTCCCACGCCCGCAAGCCCCAGGCAGGCCGACGTCACCGGCCGACACTCGAGGCCCGCATCGGTAAAGGCCGCAGCCATCGCCGCGGCGATCGAGTCCCGAGCCACGTCGTGGCCCGTAACCCGCGGATTGGCGGGGCCGCCTCGGCCACGGCCGAGAATCTCGAGCACGCCACCGGCCGGGGGCACGCGGGCCAACACCGCCGCGCATCGCGAGCCCCCGCCGTCCACGCCGAGCACAAGCGCGCCGCTGGCATCAGCTCCGCTCATGATCTCCTCCGCCGGCGAGCGCCCGCCGCAGGTGGCCGTCGGCCTCGGCGAGCAGCCGGCGGGCCTCGGCCGGGGAGACGTTGCGAAGCCTGGCGACGACGGCGGTCTTGAGCTCGCCGTCCGCTTCGGCCACCAGTCGCTCCGCCGTCATTTCATCGACGCCGGTGAGCGCGGCGACGATCCGCCGCGTGCGGGCAACGAGCTTCGCGTTGGTCGCCCGCAGGTCGACCATCAGGTTGCCGTAGGTCTTGCCGATCCGGATCATCGCGCCGGTCGTGAGCATGTTGAGGACCATCTTCGTCGCCGTCCCCGCCTTCAGCCGCGTCGAGCCGGCGACGATCTCCGGCCCAACCTGAGGCACGATCATCTCGTCGGCCAGGGCTTCCAGTTCGGAGTTGGCATTACAGGCGAAGCCGATCGTGAAAGCTCCGACGGCTCGCGCGTGCGTCAGACCGCCGAGCACGTAGGGGGTGCGGCCACTGGTGGCGATGCCCACCAGCACGTCGGAAGACGACAACCCGATGGCAGACAGATCCACGGCGGCGAGTGTCAGGCTGTCCTCGGCCCCTTCGATGGCCCGCGTGAGGGCGTCGCGGCCGCCGGCGATCAGCCCCACCACCATCTCCGGCGGGGTGCCAAACGTGGGGGGGCATTCCGAGGCATCGAGCACGCCGAGCCGGCCCGACGTGCCCGCGCCGATGTAGACGAGGCGGCCCCCGGCACGAAAGCGGTCGGCGATCACGTCGATCGACCGGGCGATTACGGCCGATTCGCGGCCCACCGCCTCCGCCACGGCCGCGTCTGCCGCGTTCATCACCTGCACGATTCCGGCGGCGTCGAGTTCGTCGATCCGCGCCGAGGCGGGATTGGCAGCTTCCGTGGTCAGGGATCCGAGGGCTTGCGACATGATTCTTCCACCATATCCCGAACCCATCTGAAATGCGACGCCGCCGCGGCCGCCGTGGGCAAGTCGGCAGTGGGGCGGCTAGACTCCGCCGATCGATCCGGCTAGGGCTCTCTTCCCGCGGCCGCGAACTCCAGGACGCATCGATGACCATTCCCCTCGGCCCCATCGATATCGCCGTTTTGGTGGTCTACTTCGGGGCGGCCATCGCCATCGGGCTGTTTGCCGCAGGTCGCATCCGCACGCTCGACGCCTACCTCCTGGGCGACCGCGACCTGCCCTGGTGGGTCGTTTTAGGGTCGATCGTGGCCACCGAAACGAGTGCCGCCACGGTGCTCAGCGTGCCGGGTGAGAGCTTCGGGGAGGCCGGCATGCGGTTTCTGCAGCTGCCGCTGGGCTACATGCTCGGCCGGCTCGCGATCGTCCGGTTCCTGCTGCCCCTCTACTTCCGCGGCGAGCTCAATACCGCCCACGAAGTACTCCGCGACCGGTTCGGGCCGCTCATGCAGCGGGCGGCGGCGCTGCTGTTTCTCGTGGCCCGCAACCTCGGTGACGGGTTGCGGCTGTTTCTCGCGGCGCTCGTGTTCCAGAAGCTCACGGGCTGGCCGCTCGCCTGGAGCGTGGGGGCGATGGGCGCCATCACGATCCTCTACACGGTGCTCGGTGGGCTGCGGAGCGTGGCCTGGAACGACTGCCTGCAGCTGGTGATCTACGTGCTCGGCGGAATCGTGGCCGTGTTTGTGATCGCGAGCCGGATCCCGGGAGGCTGGCCGGCCGCATGGGATTTTGCCATCGCTCACGACAAGCTCCGCATGTTCGACTTCTCATTCGATCTCGCCAATCCCTACACGTTCTGGGCGGGGCTGTTTGGCGGCGCGGTGCTGAGCCTCGGCACCCACGGCACCGACCACATGATGGTGCAGCGCTACCTCAGCGCTCGCGGTCAGCGAGAGGCGGCGCGGGCACTGCTGACCAGCGGCATCGTGGTGTTCCTGCAGTTCGTGCTCTTCCTGGGCATCGGCGTGCTGCTGGCGGCCTTCCACGGCCTGGGCGGCGAGGCCCCGCCAGCCCGGCCCGACGAGGTCTTCGCGACCTTCATCGTCACCCACTTTCCGCGCAACACCGGCCTGGTCGGCCTGCTCCTGGCGGCGATCCTCGCGGCCGCGATGTCGACGATCGCCAGTTCGCTCAATGCGTCGGCATCGTCGCTGGCTCACGATGTCTGGCTGCCGCTGCGGGCTGCGGCGGGCAGGCGAGAGACACTCGCTCCGGCGGCGGCTCTCGCGCTCACCCGCTGGTTCACGGTGGCCTTCGGCATCGTGCAGATCGTGGTCGGGATCGCTGCAGCATCGATGGATTCCACCGTCGTGAGCCGGGCGCTGACGATTGCGGGCTACTCGGCCGGCCTGCTGCTCGGCGTGTTCGTGCTCGGCGTAGCCACGCGGCGGGTGGGACAGTCCGCGGCGCTGGTCGGCGCGGCCGCGGGGCTCGCCGCGCTGCTCGCCGTTCAGTTCGTGCTGCCGGGGCAGGGGGTGACAATCGCCTGGCCCTGGTACGCGCTGGTGGGTTCGTCTGTCACGGTCGTCGTCGCCCTGCTCGTCACCCCACTGCTGCCTCGTCAGGAGTTCCGCTCATGAACCATAGGGTTGCAGGCACGCGCCTGCTGATCACTGCGCTGACGATCGCCTGGAGTGCCACGACGACCTGCGCGGCGGACCTCCCGAGGCTCGATCCGGCCGTCGCTGGCTTTGATCCCGCACGGCTGGCGAAGATCGATGGGCTTATCGAGGCGACGCTCGCCGAGAAAAAAATGCCCGGCTGCGTGGTCTGCGTGGGCCGCCACGCTGGCATCGCCTGGCTGAAGGCCTACGGCCGCCGCGCGATCGAGCCGGCCGACGAGCCGATGACGAACGACACGGTGTTTGATCTTGCGTCGCTGACGAAGCCCGTGGCCACGGCCACGGCGATCATGCACCTCGTGGAAGCGGGCCGGGTGCGGCTTGCGGATCCGGTGGCGCTGCACATCCCCGAGTTCGCTGCCAGTGGCAAGGAGAAGCTCACCGTGCTCGACCTGCTCACGCACCAGAGCGGCCTGATCGCCGACAACCCGATCGACGACTACGCAAACGGGCCGGCGCAGGCAGTCGAGCGAATCTGGGGCCTCGCCCCACTCCACCCCGCGGGCACGAAGTTCATCTACTCCGACGTCAACTTCATCGTTCTCGGCCAGTTGGTCGAGCGCCTCACGGGGGAGTCGGTCGCCACCTTCTCGAAGCGGGTCACGTTCGAGCCTCTTGGCATGACGGAAACGGGCTATCTGCCGCCCGAGCCGCTGCGGGCCCGCTCGGCGCCCACGGAACAGCGGGACGGGAGCTGGATGCGGGGCGACGTCCACGATCCGCGCTGCTGGAAGCTCGACGGGATCGCTGGCCATGCGGGGCTGTTCGGCACTGCCACCGATCTCGCCCGCTACGCCACGATGATGCTCGGCGACGGCAGCCTCGACGGCGTTCGGGTGCTCGCCCCGGAGACGGTCGCAATGATGACCCGCGGCTGGAGGGTTCCCGGGGGCGGGTTCCGCGGGCTCGGCTGGGACAAGCGGAGCCCACTGTCGAGCAACCGCGGCGACCTGCTCTCCGAGCGGGCGTTCGGCCACGGCGGCTTCACCGGCACGGCCCTCTGGATCGATCCGGCGGCCGATCTCTACGTGATCTTCCTCTCAAACCGCGTGCATCCCGACGGCAAGGGGCTGGTCAACCCGCTGATCGCCCGAATCGCGTCGGCGGCGGTGGCGGCCATCGTAGAGCCACGGGCCCAGCCGCAGGCCGCGAGCGATCGGCCGGTTCTCACCGGCATCGACGTGCTCGTCCGCGACGGCTTCCGTCCGCTCGCCGGCAAGCGGGTGGCGGTGATCACCAACCACACCGGCCGCGACGGCGGGGG
>QWQL01000193.1 GCA_003670825.1 Planctomycetota bacterium | reverse complement strand
TATGAAACAGGTCGCAGAGCAGTTTCACCGTCTCGAGACCATGGGCCTCGAGGAAGGCCGCGGCCTCTGCCTGACGGTTCCAGAGGTCGGTCTCGTACCGGTTGAGCGGCTCGTAGAGGAGAGGCTGGCCACGCCGGGCCGCCTGGTCGCCCAGTTCGCCGAGCGCATCGGCGAGCATGACGAGAGCCACCTCCCGCGGCACTTCGGTGGTCGTCCGGCCCTGCATCGAACCGATGATGGCCGGCGCTCCCAGGTCGCCCGCCACCTCGATGATCGACGCGATGAACTCCCGCGCCCTCCGCCGAACGGCCTCGTCGGGATGCACCAGGTGCAGGCCGTGCCTGACGAATCCGGCGCCTGTCCCAACGGCGGCCAGCGCCAGGCCATGGGCCGCGAGCAGGGGATTCACGGTCCGCACCGCCACGTCGTCGGCCCCCGCGGGAAAAATCTCGACGCCGTCGAAGCCGGCGTCGGCCGCGGCCCGGCAGCCCGCCTCCAGCCCGCCGTGAAACACGAACGGCCCGCGGCCTGCTTCCGGCACCAGACAGATCGTGATGGCTGATTTCAACACAACCCTCGTGCACCGTCGCCTCGAAGCCGCCGGCGCGGCAACGGCTTCCTCGCTCAGGATGCAACGCTCCCGAACAGCGGTTTCAGGTGGCGATCGTAGATGTTTTCGGTGACCTGCGTCGCCACCACCTCGCGGTTGGCCACGAGCAGGTCGGTGTACCGACTCCCCTGCTTGGCCGCCACCTTGAACGACACGTGCACCAGCTGCCGCATGTGGGGATTGAAGGCGGGGTTCGAGGGGACATGACGCAGGGCGGCCGCCAGCTGCGACCCTCTCCACGATGCCACCGTGGCTGGCGACGGTAGTTGGGCCTTGTCGATGTCGATCACCGTGGCGTAGGGTGCGCAGAACTCCTCGACGTGGTCGAAGGCATAGGCATAGATCTCCCTGGCGAGCGCGAGGCCGTCGCCGCCCGCCTCGGCCAGGCCGATCATCTCCTCGAGCCACGTCGTGCCGGCCGTCTTGAGATGCAGGCCCGCCCCGGTTCGCTGCACGATCCGGCGAATGAGCGGGTAGAGCGAGAACTTGTCACTGCCGCTGTGCACCGAGAGCTTGAGGTTGTTCGGCAGGCCGTAGCGGTGGGCTGCGTAGGCCAGCACCGCCACATCATCCGAAAACTCCTGCTCGAAGCCGGCGAGGTCACCGACATAGTCGACACCCTTGTTGAATCGGCCGGTGAACTTGGGCGCGATCGTCTGCAGGGGTACACCCTCGTCGGCGAGCAGGGCGAGGATCACGAGCAAGTCCGGCGGCGTTTGGGCCGCGTCGGTCTCGTCCATGCTCACCTCAATCGCAGTTGCATCCCCCCGGCGGCTGCGGATGTGCCGGAAAATCTCACCAGCCTCGCGGCAGGCCAGAAGATAGCGGCGGGCGACCGTCCCAGAGACCTCGGCCGACAGTGGCAGCGGCACGGCGATGCCGGGGATCGTCAGCGGCGCGGTGAGCTCGGGATGGTTCCCCAGGAAAACGGTGATGTCGGCATCAGCCGCTGGCGTGCCGATCGAATCGGCGACATCGATCGTGAAGAAGTCGCTCGAATCGAGGAACCGGTCGACCGTCTCGAGGCGGATGTGGTCGGCATCGACGAACCAGGGGTGAGGCCACCGTCGCGCAGCCACTGCGGCGGCGGCCGCGACCCGCACGCTTGCCGGCTCGCTGCCGATGAAGGTGTGTTCGCGGTTTGACTTGTTCCACACCGGGGAGACAACGATGCCCTCCTCGGCCAGCCGTTCAAAAGCGGCGAGCTGCGCCTCGGCCTGGTGGGCGAACCGGTCGCCGACGCCGAAGGTGAAGCGCGGGAGCGTGAGCATGCGGAGAGGATACCACCCCAGCGCGGCCGCGAACACCGACCCACGCACGATCCGCCCGGCCGAGATGCCATCTGACCCGAATGGATGAAGCCCGCAGGCGACCCTCGCGACATCACCATCAGGGAGCCCGTTGGCGGCGCGGCGGCGCGGATCGTCGCGCGTCGACCCATCGACACCGCGTCATCCGATCCGGTGTCACCCGTCCACGGGATTCGTCGGCGTCGGCAGGATCAGCTGCCAGAACTCGAGGTCGAGCCAGCGGCCGAACTTGAAGCCGGCCTCGCGGACGGTGCCGCAGCAGCGAAAGCCGAGCGAACCATGCAGGGCCACGCTGGCGACGTTCGTGGCATCGATTCCGGCGATCAGCATGTGGATATCCCGCTGCCTGGCCTCGGCGACGATCGCCTGGAGGAGTTGCCGGCCGACGCCCTCGCCGCGGAATCGCTCGTCTACGTAGACGGAGTGCTCGACGGAGTACTTGTAGGCCGCCCGCGGCCGAAACGGCCCCCAGGTCGCGAAGCCGGCCAGCACGCCCGGCTCCCATTCGATCCCGATCACCGGGATGCCGCTGCGCTCGCGGTCGGCGAACCACTCCCGCATCACCTCCTCCGTCCGTGGCTCGTATTCGTAGAGCGCGGTCGTGTGGAGAATCGCGTCGTTGTAGATCGACCGAATCGCCGGAAGCTGACTCGCCGTGCAGGCGATCACCTCGCGGCGGGGCGGCGCGGACTTCTTGCGAGGCATCGGCGGGCTAGCGGCGAGGGGAGGGGGCGGGCGTGAGCAATGACACGACGACGAGCACCAAAAAACCAAGCGGGATCGTGACGAGCCCCGGCTGGCTGAAGGGGGTGAGGGCCATCTCGCGCGAGAGTCCGTAGACCTTCTCATACGTGTCGGCCGACAGCAGGATCCAGGCCAACGACGACAGCATACCTGCCGAGACGGCCGCCACGATGCCCTGCCAGGTGGTCCGCGGCCAGAACAGCAGCATCACCAGCGACGGCAGGTTGGCACTGGCCGCGATGTTGAAGGCCCAGCCCACGAGAAAGCTGACATTGAAGTTGCGGAACAGGATGCCCAGGGCCATCGCCACGATCCCCAGCCCCACCGCGGCCAACTTCCCGCAGCGAATCTTCTCGTGATCGGTCATCTGGACGCCGCACACGTTCTCCACGAGGTCGTGGGCCACCGCACCGCTGCCGGCCATGATCAGGCCGCTGACCGTACCCAGCACGGTGGTAAAGGCGATCGCCGAGATGATCGCAAACAGGGTGTTGCTGAAGGTCTTGGCGAGTAGCGGGGCCGCCATGTTGGTGTCGGTCGGATCGAGGGCACCAGACGTCATCGCTCCCAGGCCGAGATACAGGGTGAGCACGTAGAACACGCCGATCGCCGCGATGCCCACCACGGTGCTCTTCCGGGCGGCCGCGGCGTCCTTGACGGTGTAGTAGCGGATCAGGATGTGGGGCAGCGACGCCGTGCCGCAAAACAGCGCGAGCATCAGGCTCGCGAAGTCGAGTCGGTCGGCCAGTTTCCCGGTGGTGAGCCCCTTGAAAGAGCCGCCGGGCTTGAGCAGATCGGTCCCCCGCCGCTCGACGGGTGTGAACGTCGTATGGGCTCCGTCGGCATCGACATGCTTCTTCGCCGCCCAGGTCACGATCGTCGAGTCTTCCAGGGCCGAGAGGTACTCCAGCGGCCCGAGCGGTCCGGTGGAGCGGGCGTCGCCAAACCGTTCCGGCAACCGGAGGATCGTGCCCACCGGCCGCAGGTCATGATCCCGCGACTGCGTCACGCCGTCCACCAGCACCGTGCCGTCGGGCCGCACGGTCCTCACCTGTGGAGCGAGGTTTTCCGTGCCGCTGCGGCTCGCATTGACGGCCAGGCCGCGGCCCAGGATCAGCACCGTCAGCACGCCGCAGAAAAAGACGAGCAGCGACCCCTTGATGAACTGCACCCAGGTGGTCGACACCATGCCGGCGGTGACCACGATCAGCGTCACCGTCACTCCGACCAGGATCACGCCGGCCTCGTGCGGCAGGCCGAGGAGTGGCTTGATCAGCGAGCCCGCCCCCACCATCTGCGGGATCAGGTAGAAGATGCTGACGACCAGGGTCGAGATCGCCACGGCCAGCTTGATGCCCCGGCTGTTGAACCGGCTGTCGAGGGCGTCGGCAAACGTGAACTTTCCCAGCGCCTTGATCGGCTCGGCGATCACGAACAGCGCCACCACCCAGCCGGCGAGGAAGCCGATCGAGTAGAGGAATCCGTCGTAGCCGGAGAAGGCGATCATCCCGCAGATGCCGAGAAACGACGCTGCGGAGAGATAGTCGCCGGCGAAGGCGATCCCGTTGACGAACCAGTGGATCTGGCCGTGGGCGGCGTAGTAGCCGGCCGCCGACTGCCCCTTGCGACCCAGGAAAAACGAGAGGCCAAGCACACCGAGCACGAACGTGGCGAAGATGGCGACGGCGACGAGCGAGGTCTGGTGCAGCATGGCGCGGGAAGTGTTTCTCCGTCAGCGACCCGACCGGAGAAGCATGTAGGTGACCGCCAGCACGAATGCGGATGCGATCAGCCCCATGCCATACACGATCGCAAGGTTCACGCCGCCAAAAGGCCGCAGGGCGAGCAGGTCCGGCCGCACGAGCACCAGCGCCATGAAGCCACCGTAGAGCAGCACGTAGACGCCGAAGAGGCACAGCCCCAGTGGGCTCGCCGCTGCGTCACCGCCCGCCTGAGGCGGCCCGTCGCGTTTGCCTGATGCCGCCATGCCGGTCCCCACTGGCTCACTCGTCACCGCCCATCCGGGGCCGTGATCGTCACAGGATACACGGCGGGACGGCGGCGTGGTGGGCGGTCAGTTTCCGGCCGGCTGCCGCCGCGGGCTTCGTGGCTCTTGAGCGCGTCCGGGTTCGGTGGAGCGTCGTCTGCGTCAGCGAGGGCGGGTAGGCGAAGGGGGTCGGCGAACGCTCGCGGAGCCTTGGGTGTATCCTCGCCCGGGCGACGCGACTTTTGCCGCCCCCGAGCCGGCGATACAAGGAACTCGGATGCGGCTCCGGTCACCGCCCTGCGGCCGGCAGGTCGGCGACAGGATAGAGGAACTCAGGTGAGGCGACGTCGCCAGCAGGGCGACGCCCGGGAGCTTGTGGGC
>QWQL01000166.1 GCA_003670825.1 Planctomycetota bacterium | reverse complement strand
GTGATGCTTGTCAGACTGGCTGCCTGGAGACGGCCCGGTGCGGGCACGGGCGAAAGGCATGAGGATCGACATGCCGGGGCGGCCTTCTCCGTGGCGGTTGGCTACGGTCCGCCGGCCGTGCGCTCGTGGCCCGAGGTGCTGGCGATGGCGACCACGCTGGTGGCGATGGCGGTCTGCTACTTCCTCGCCCCTGAGTTTGCTGCCTGGTATGCCGTGGTGGCCGTGGCGTGGTTTGTGATGCTCGGAGTGCCGGCGGCCACGACCGCCAGCGGCGACCACGACGCGCTGGCGCGTTGCGATCTGGTGAAGACCTGCGTCGGCCGTCCGCGGCTTCCGGGCACCACGGCTCACGCACTGGCGGCGATCCTCACCCATGCGGCGATCCTCGGATGGCCCGCCGTCGTGGCGGCCGTGCTCTGGAGGGGCGCGGCCTGGACGTCGGGAGGACCGGTCCTCGCTATCCTCGTGGTCGCGAGCCTCGCCACCGCCACGGCGGTCGTCGTCTGGGGGGCGGATGCCTGCGGCGCGACCCGCGACACGGCGGCTGCGGTGATAATCGCCCTGCTCGTGGCCGCAGTCAGCGGGTTGGCCACGGCGGCCGCCTGAGGCCGGCCCGTCGCCGATTCGCCCAGCCTGCGCACCTTACCCTCGCCTCCGGCGAACATCCGCTGTTGAGGGTTTCGGGTGTTCTTGCGAGACTTCGCCAGTCTTCGCAGTTCCGTTCGTCGCTGCCGCCACCGGGCGTCAGGCGGGATCCGTTGACCGATCGAGTCGAGAAAACCGGTCGCAACGCACGATACTTCATTACGCCATTCCAATCGTGCGGATGTTGCACACCCCATCGAGGAACCGTCTCGTGCCAGGACCCCACCATGCTCGCCGTCGGCCGCTTCGCATCCTCGCGGTCGCCGCCGCCGTGCACGTGTCGCTCGCGGTCGCCGCCGGGGCGACGCTCGCGGCCGGATTCCCGGCCAGCGAGACGATCTTCCCCGCCACCACCCGGGCCTGGATCAGCATCAGCGATTTTCGCGGGCTTCAGGAGCGGTTCGACGCATCGCCCTACGGACAACTCATCGCCGATCCGGCCATGAAATCCTTCATCGATCATCTGCGGGAGCAGGTCTCGAAGAACGGGAAGCAGCGGCTCGCCAAACTCGGCCTCACGCTGGAGGACCTCGAAAAAGTTCCCGGAGGCGAACTGGCGGCGGGCGCCATCGAGATCGAAGGGGGCCGCCTGGCGACCCTGGTGCTCGTCGATACGACCGGTCACGAGGCTGAGGCCAAGGAACTGGTCGAGAGAATCAGCGGTCGTCTGCTGGAGCAGAAAGCGGTCAAGGTCACGGTGCCGAATGCGCCGCCGCAGTTGACCGTGTACGAACTGCCTGCCGATCCCAATGACGTGCGGTCTGAGGGGCCGGCCCGCCAGCGACGGGTGGCCTTCGCGCTCGCCTCGCAGGCTCTGCTCGTCGGCGATGACGCCCTGCAGGTGGGCCAGGCGCTCTCCGTGCTCGCCCAAGGCCGGAAGGACAACCTCACGACGCTCGAGGCGTATGGGGCCGTCAAGGAACAATGTGCTTCCCAGGTGCCCGCGACGGCGGCGCCGATCCGCTGGTTCGTCGACCCTTTGAAGTTCGCCGTCGCCTACCGGACCAGCAACCCGCCCCGCGAGAAGCGGAAGGGGCCCGACTACGTGGCGATTCTGAGCCGGCAGGGATTCGACGCGATCAAGGGGGCCGGCGGCGTGGTGGTGCTCGGCGATGGCGGCCATGCCCTGCGGCATCACTCGCTGGTCTACGCGCCGCCGCTGCCCGGCCGTGATCCCGATTCGGTCGAGCGGTTCGACCTGGCGGCCCGAATGCTGCGGTTTCCCAATGCCGCCAGCCTGACGCCGCCTGCCTGGGTGCCCCGCGACGTGTCCGGCTGGGCCGCGATGCAGTGGGACGTGAAGACCGCCTTCGAATCGGCTGAATCGCTCGTCGACGACATCGTCGGCGACAAGGGGGTGTTTGATGACGTGATCGCATCCCTCAAGGAGGATCCCGACGGCCCGCAGATCGACGTCGAGAAGGATCTCGTGGCCTGCCTTGGCCAGCGGATCTCGGTGATCACCGATCACGTCGATCCGATCGGCACCGACTGCGAACGCCTGGTGATTGCCATGGAGGCGGTCGACGAGGCCAGCGTGGCCGCCACGATTGCGAAGGTGATGGAAGCCGATAGCGACATGCAGAAGATCGACATCAATGGCCAGGTCGCCTGGGAACTGATCGACCACTCCATGGCGCTGCCGAAACTGGAAGTCGAGACGCCCGGAGGGGCCGTGCCTCACGTCGACCACGACGAGCAGGACGAGGCCCACCGCCGCCGCCAGCGGCTCCGCGAGAAAGACGGGAAACTGCTGCCCCATTCCACCGTGACCGTGGCGAAGGGTCATCTCTTGATCGCCTCGCACCGTGACATTTTGGAGCGGGTGCTCGCCGCAGAAGAAGATCCGGCATCCCTGGCATCCTCTTCCGATCTCAAGGCAGTCGAGGCGGAACTGGGCAAGTTCGTGACGGCCGGCACGTCGGCCCGAGGGTTTGGCCGCGACGACAAGTCGATCCGTCCCGCCTACGACATGCTTCGCCAGGGGGAGATGCCGAAGTCGAAGAGCCTGTTTGCCCAACTGCTCAACGACATGCTCGGGGACGGCAAGCCGGGAACGGTTCGTGAGCAGCGGATCGATGGCAGCACGCTGCCCGAGTTCGAGCTGGTGAGGAAGTATTTCGGCATCTCGGGGCTCGCGATGGAATCGCGGTCGCAGGGCTGGTATGTGGTTGGCCTGTCGCTGCCGCGCCCACCGCAGCAGGGGCAGGAGGAGGAGCAGGAAGTGGCCCGCCGTCCTGCCGAGCCCTCCAACCGCTGAGCGTCACCGCGTCTGGGCCGGGGGCGATTCGACCACGGCCCAGAAGGGGTGCTGCCGGTCGCCGCGGAGCCGCAGGTCTTCGAGCATCACCCTGGCGTCGGGCACCACGCGGCCCTTGAGCAGTCGCTGGCCGTCGAGCGACACGGTCGCCGGGCGGGTGAAGTCGAGCAGCTCCGGCGCCAGCCAGACCTTCACGCGGTCGGCACCACACCGCACCGACAGCGTGTTGGTAGCGCCGACCCTGGCCTCGATCTGGAAGGGACGCACGCCGGCCGCGGGGGGCCACTGCTCGGGCAGCACAACCGTCTTCGGCGGCGCCCCCTCCATCTCGACCCACCAGAAGAACCGGTCCCACGGCCGCATCGAGACGGCCTCGATCTCCTTGGGGAAAAAGTCCCGCTGCTTTCGGCCCATCCAGTCGAACAGCCGGAGGATCTCGTCGGAAAAGTGCTCGTGGCCGCGGCCCCGGTATTCAACGTAGGTGGTGTCAAATCCCTTGGAGAAGTAGCGGTCGAGGTCGGTGGCGTTCCGCTGCACGAGGCCCCGATCCAGTTCGCCGCCGACCACGACCACGGGGAGCGTGCGGGCATTGGGCCAATAGTGGGTGACGTACCGTCCGGCCGTCGGCCCGATCAGCATCAGGCCGGCCCAAAGGTCGGGGTGAGCCAGGCCGATGTCCCAGGCGGCGTCACCCCCGAGCGAGTGGCCGGAGAGAAACACCCGGTCGCTGTCGATCGAGAACCTCCGCATCGCCTCGCGGAGCCCGCGGAGCACCGCCGCGTGCTCCTGCGGCGAAGACTCGTAGGCGGATTGATGCGGCGCCGCCCAGGCGGGCGCGACGATGATCGTGCCGTGGCGGGTAGCCTGACCGAGGCGGCCGCCGTCCGCTGCGGGCATGCCAGCCCACCACTCGATCTGATTGAGGGGAGTCGACCAGGCCGAGTGGAGCGACACGACCGTGGGATACCGCCGGAGCGGATCGTATTCCGGCGGCAGTTGCACGAGACAGCGCACGCTTTCCTCGCCATCGAGGCCGGGCACGGAGAGTTCGTGGAGGCCCGGTGAGAGTGGCGGGGGCGGATCGATCGGAGGCCGCATGTGGGCGGCAAGAGCCGCGAGCGTCGCGGGATCACCCGCTTCCTCGTCCTGCAGGCGGGCGAACACGGCGTCGCGGGTGGGCTGGTCGTCCGCCCGCAGGTAGTCGCGGAGCAGGTCGCGGGCACGCCGGGCGGAGAGTGCGAGCTTGAGGTTGTCGGTTGCGGCCGCGGCCCCCTGCAGCCAGCCGCTGATGGCTATCGCCACGGCGCGGTCGGCCGGCACGGCCTCGTCGGTGCCCACGCGCACAAAGGTGGCGAGCCGTTCGAGCGAGGAGAACGAGAGCCCCGCCTGCACCTCATCGATCGCCGCCGCCGCGCTGTTTCGGGCGTCTCCTTCGGCGAGGGTGGCCACTCGTTCCCGAAGCCGGCTCACGAGCTGGGTGGCCAGTTCGCGACGGTCGCGGTAGCGGTCCCGGGCCTCGCGGACTGCCTCCAGCATCTCGCCTCCAGCGTCCTCCACGGGAAAGCCGTCTAGCAGGCTGAGGGCAAGCCGATCCTGCCCTGCCCTGCCCCGCATCTGGATCTCGTCGAGGACGCGGCTGGCGGCCAGTTGCCCGATGGTCCGCCGCTCCTTGGCGAGGTCGGTAAGGTCGGGAAAGTCGGCGAGCACCTCGTCGAGTTCACGCTTCGCATCCTCGTATCGATCCCCCTGGAGCAGCAGCCGAACCACGCGGAGTCGCTCGTCTGGATTCGTGCGGTCGATGTGCTGGGCGATGACCCGCGCGAGCACGTCGGGCGGAATCGAACTCGTCGCCAGCCGCATGTCGAGCAGGAGGGGCTTCTCGGTCTGGAGGCCCTCCACGCGGGTCCACCGCGGGGTGATCTCGGTGATCCCCTGCACCACGTCCACGCGGCCGCCGGCCGTGGCGAGTGAGAGGATGCGACGACCGAAGGCATCGAATGGCGTGGTCTCGAGGATACCCCCGACCCCCGCCACGCGGCGGCCGTTTTCGGGGACCCGCTGCGGAATCGTGACCCGCTCCATGCCGGGGTCGAGGGCTGCCTCTTCGACCTTCACGACCCGGCGTTTGGCGACCATCGTCC
>QWQL01000017.1 GCA_003670825.1 Planctomycetota bacterium | reverse complement strand
CACCTTTCACTATTGGCGTCAGAGGCTCGCGCCGCAGCAGCCTGAGCCGGTCTCAGGGCTCGCGACACCAGTCTTTCAGGCAGTGGATCTGTTGAGCCAGCGGGCAGTTGTGATTCGGTTCGCGGCAGGCGACGTCATGGAGATCCCCGAGGACCGCGTCGATCTTGTCCGTATCGCGATCGCAACGCTTGCCGGAGAACCGGAGCCATGCTGAGCATTGCCCCTCCGCCGACGATCTATCTTCATTCCGGCGCCACCGACATGCGGAAGAGCTTCGACGGCCTGTCGGGAATCGTCCGTGGCAACTTCGGGGGCGATCCTGCTGACGGCAGCCTCTTTCTGTTTGTGAACAAGCGGCGGGACCGTATCAAGGCGCTGTGGTGGGACGGCGACGGCTTCGTGCTCTGGTACAAGCGGCTGGAGCAGGGGACGTTCGAGACGGTGCCGATCCGAAGCGGCGAGGCGCGGGTGCAGATCGACTCGACGCAGCTGGCAATGATCCTTGGCGGCGTACGATTGGAGACGGTGGAGCGACGCAAGCGCTTCCGTCGAGCCATCATCTAAAAAAATCTTTGCACCTGCCAAAATGGCATTGCGCTTTTGCTGAGGTCTCATTATGTTGCGGGCATGGCTGATGTAACAGCACTTCCGAATGATCTTACCAAGTGCCACGCGATGCTCTCGGAGCATGCTCGCGTCATTGCGACCCTCGATCACGCGCTTGCTAGCAAGGATTGCGAGCTTGCTGGCAAGGATCGCGAGCTTGCTGACATGGGCTACCTGATCGAGCAGCAAGCTCAGCGACTCGAGGAGCAGAAGGCGGAGATCGCGAAGCTTCAGGCGGAGCGGGATGCCGCCCTACAATTCGCCTTCCGGAAGAAGATCGAACGCTACCTCGCCGACCCGAAGCAGTTCGTGCTCGACTTTGGCGACATGCCCGACGTCGTCGATGCCGCCGAGGGGATCGCCGATGCAGCTCTCGAAACGATCGACGGCTACGAGCGGCGCAAGCAGGCGAAGGCAAAGTCGCGCAACGAACAGCTCCCATCCCACCTGCCACGGTACGAGGTGAAGCTCGACGTGCCTGAGGATCAGAAGACGTGTGCCGAGCACGGCGAGCGGCGTGTCATCGGCTACGACTGGCAGGAGACGCTCGAAGTCGTCCCACCGAAGCTGATCGTGCGTCGCACCGGGATCCCCAAGCTGGCCTGCCCGAAGGGTCTGGAGTGTGGCGTCGTCGAAGCGCTGCGGCCGGTGGGCCTGGTCGAGGGCAACAGGTATGACACGAGCGTGGCGGCCGAGATCATGGTTGCAAAATACGCCTACCATCTGCCGGTCTACCGGCAGCAGGACTTCTTCGCATCCCACGGCTGGACGCCCGCCAGGAGCACGCTCCTGAACGTTCTCCAGGCGGCTGCCCATCTCATTCGTCCTTTCGTAGCGCACCTCCGGGAGGTGGTGCGGGCGGGCCCAATCATCGGCACCGACGACACGACAGTGACGCTCGTCGTGAAAGACTCTCCCTTGCCCGGCGATGACGACAACCCGAAGAACGTTCGCGCTCGCGAGGTGATCGCGGCTGCGCAGGCGGAAGCGCGTGGCAGCATTACCGCGCGAATGTGGGTCTATCGGAGCATCACGGCGCCGATCAACGTGTTCGACTTCACCGTCAGCCGTCATCAGGAAGGCCCGGGAATCTTCCTGGAAGGCTTCGTAGGAAGCCTGATGGCCGACTGCTACGCAGGCTATGACTCCGTGGAGACATAAAGCGACGGCAGGATTATTCGCGCGGCCTGCGTGGCGCACGCGCGGCGGAAGGTCTTCGATGCACGGGGCAATAGCCCCGTACATGCCAGCATGCTCTTGTCCATGTTCCGGCAACTCTACGACATCGAAGACCGTGCCAAGGCCTTCACGCCCGAAGATCGCTTAGCTCTCCGGCAGGCAGAGTCGCGACCGATCTGGAAGCGGATTCGGGAATATCTCGCCAGCGAAGCGATGAAGAGCGTGATGCCAAAAGAGCTCTTCGGGGAGGCGCTGACCTACCTGCGGAATCAGTTCGAGCACCTGCTCGTCTACCTCGACGACGGCCTCATGCCGATCGACAACAATGAGACCGAGCAGTTGATGAAGCAGGTAGCCTTGGGCCGGAAAAACTGGATGTTCATCGGGAGTGTCGCGGCGGGCTACCGCGCTGCCGATCTCATGTCGCTCGTGAGCAGTGCGCATCGCAACGACCTCGACATCTTCGTCTACGTGAAGGATGTCCTCGATCGGCTGCTGGCTGGCGAGACGAACTACGACGACCTTCGGCCTGACGTCTGGAAGCAATCGCACCCCGAGGCGATTCGGATCTACCGGGTCGAGGAGCGGCAGGCCAGAGCTGACGCCAAGGCCGTCAAGCGGGCCCGGCGGCGGGTCGCACAGAGGGTCTGACCAGGCCCTGGCGGCCTTCATCTGCTCCGAGGACCCCATGGCGGTGGTGTGCGCTCACGACCGCCTACATTCCGGCGTAGGCGATTCCGCGCCAGGGCGACTCGGCGAGGCCGCGGACTGGCTGTGCGGCATTCTCGCGGCTGGCCCCCGACCCGCCGCCGACATCGTCGAGCGATGGACAAACGGGGAGGGCGGGTCCAAGAAAACCTGGCGCGTGCCAAGCAGAGCCTCGGCGTCGAGGCGTATCGCCCCGACAACCCCGGCCCGTGGTGGTGGAAGCGGCCACCCAAAGGCGACGCGCCCGAGATTCAAGAGTCCCCCGAGCCGGGAGAAACGCCACACGGCCCTCTGGACTTTCTGGGCAAAACTCCGGGTTTGTACGCGTTCCCGGAATCCTGAGCTCCCACATGACCATGTTCCTTAAACCCGGCCACATGCGATGGCCGCTCCCCCGGTAGAGTGGCGAATCAAATCCGCGAGGACACGCGCATGGCATCACTCATCAAATACATTAACGGCTCGTTCCGCATTGAGGTCGTAGTCCCCGACGGCAGCCTCAAACGCATCCGGCTCGGCAAGCTGCGGCTGAAGACCGCCGAATCGTGGCACAGCCGCGTCGAGGCCCTGGTGAGTGATCTCGCGGCCGGGGAGCCCCATGGCCGTGACCTCGCGGCCTGGCTGGCGGACCGCCCCATAGAACTCCACGAGCGTCTTGTGAAGGCAGGTCTCGCAGACCGGCGCGCGGCAACCACAACCGTGACGGTGGGATCGTTCCTGACGGCGTGGCTCGAAGCGAGGAAACCGGAATACAAGGTGGCGAGCGTCCGGGCCGGGCTGCAGGTCGTTGACGGCCTGACGGAGTCTTGGATCCGCCTTTCCGATCGCCGAAGTGACTCCCGAAAAGGCCGAGGAGTTTCGGCAGCGAATGTTCTCCGACGGGCTTCGCCCCACCACGATCCACAAGCGGCTCCAGCACGCGGGACTGATATTTGACCACGCCAAGCGGAAGAAACTCCTGGCCGAGAATCCTTTTGAGTACGTCCGTCATCGCCCCGGGGACGCCTCCGAGCGCCGGGCCTACGTCGAGGCGGCGGACGTGCGCCGTGTCATCGACCACGCCCCGAATCAAGACTGGCGGCTTTTGATCGCTCTTTCACGTTTCGCGGGCTTGCGCTTGCCTAGCGAGGCCATGAGCCTGCAATGGCAGGACATCGACTGGGACCGGGGACGAATCACGGTTTTCTGCCCGAAACTGGAGCACCTGGCCGGCAGGGGCTACCGCGTGATCCCACTGTTCGCCGACGTGCGGCCGTACGTCGAGGAAGCATGGGATCGAGCGCCGGACGGTGCCGAGTACGTCTTCGCCGAGGAGTATCGTCGTCGCGCCCACCGCAAGCACGGGTGGGCCGGCTGCAACCTGCGCTCGACGCTCGAAAAGATTGTCAAGCAGGCCAAGGTGTCGCAGTGGACGCGGCTCTGGCATTCATTGCGGGCGAGCTGTGAAACCGACTTGGCCCGCGAGTACCCACTCGCCGTGGTCGCCAAGTGGCTGGGCAACACGGCCGCCGTCGCGATGAGGCACTACGTGGATGTCACCGACGCCGACTTCGAGCGTGCCGCGGTCGCCGGCAGCAAACAGGCGCACAAAGCGGCGCAGCAAGTTCCCGCGAGTCGGTGTTCTGACTCGCAGACCGAACCGTCAGCGCATGAAAAAGCCCCGGCTGTGCGGGGTCTCGCAGCATCCTGCGACCCCCTGCACAACCGGGGCATGGAGGCGAGGGGAGTCGAACCCCTGTCCCGTGATGTTTCAGCACGAACGTCTACGTGTGTGTCCGGTCAACTTGAGTCTTACCTGCGCGTCCCCGGCCGACAGGGTGCGTCGCAGACCAGCCCAGAACGTTTTTAGCCCCGGCCGTACCAGGCGGTGAACCGGGGCGAGTCGGATTTGGCGACCGATTGGGAGGCCCTTCCGACTGGGGCCATCGCTCGGGGTTGCTTAACTAAGCAGCCAGAGAAAACTGAGCTTCGGCAATTGAAGCTTGGTCGACTTTTAACGTGGCCAGCCGACCAACCACGACACGCAATCCGGGCCTCTTGCCATCCGGTCGATACCGGTACGCCCCCAAAAGGTTCCGCCGCCTTCCGCTGGGCTACGAAAGGCACGTGTCCGATCCCCGGGTGGCCGCATGGCCGCCATCTCGAGGCCCGACGCCAAACATTGTACGAAACCTCAAGGTCTGTATCGGTCGTGCCGGAAGAAAGCCTTTATTTCCCTTGAAAAACAGTGACTGCGGGCCTGATCGACACTCTGCCGGGTGAATAATGCAGGGAGAGTTCCGGCCAGACCCCGGTCGGCCTCACCCGCCCTGCGGGCTCTTCCCACCCCCTCGCGTTGACGCTCATCCCATGGCACTCATACTCTGTTCTCGGGCGCAGCGGGCCGCGTTTTCGGCTCCCGCCACCTTTTTCGTGGGTTCTCCCATGGTTCGCTCGCCAGTCGGTGTCGCCCGCGCGGTCGCGTGCGGCGTGGCCGTCGCGCTGTTCTGCGCCGCGGAGCCAGCAGTGGCCCAGGAGTGGGCCAAGAAAATGTTTCCGGTGACGAGCCACAACTT
>QWQL01000074.1 GCA_003670825.1 Planctomycetota bacterium | reverse complement strand
GCGGTGGCGCGGCGGCGAGCCGAACTCGCCGCCCGCCGCGAGGCCTTTTTTGCACGGGTCATCGACTACATTCCCTGCCGACAGTTTTCCAAAGCCGAAGCCGAAAAGCTGGCGACCATACCACCGGCCGATGCTGCGGTGCCGCTCGGGCAGGGCGGCGGTCCGCCGGCAGATGCCAAGGGCCTGTCACCTTATCTCGCCAGTCTCTACCAAACGCGGCTGATTTCGAAGGATGAAGAGCAGTTCTATTTTCGCAGGATGAACTGGCTGAAGTTCCGAGCCGCCAGCGTTCGTGGACGCCTCGATCGCAAGCGGGCCACCCTTCGTCAGATTGAGCAGGTCGAGGGCTGGCTCGCCGAAGGTGAGACTGTCAAAGCGATCCTGATCACGTCGAACCTGCGGCTGGTGGTTTCGATCGCCAAGAAGTTCATCGACGCATCGTGGGCGTTCGACGAACTGGTGAGCGAAGGCAACGTGGCCCTGATGCGGTCGGTGGAGAAGTTCAACTTCGCACTCGGCAACCGGTTCAGCACCTATGCGACCTACGCGATCCAGCGGCACTTCTTCCGGCTTTCCCACCGGGGCCGCCAGTTTCGCAAACGATTTGTCAACGACGACGAATCGCTCCGCGATCGGGCCGAGGTGGAATCCACGGCGGAGTATTGCTCGACCGAGCAGATCACCGTGCTCAAGAATCTCTTTGGAGAGTTTCTTGGCGAACTCGAGCCGCGGGAGCGAAAGATCGTGATCGCCCGGTTTGGTTTCGACGGGAAACCGCCCCGCACGTTCCGCGAACTGGGGAGCCAGATGGGCGTGTGCAAGGAACGGATTCGACAGATTCAGACCCGGGCCATGGAAAAGCTCCGGCAACTGGCCGTCGAGGCCCGGCTCGAGCAGACCGTCGGCGACTGGCTCTGAGCCCACGGCGATCGCGGGGACCGGCGGGACGGAGCCCCAAAACGCCTGCCTTGCGGCCAGAGTGTGCCTTGCGGCTGAAGCACGCCGTCCCTATCCTCCGCCTCCCGTGCCCCGATCGGCGGTGGCGCATGAGGAGGATCGCGAATGCCGACCACACTTGGAGATCTCGCCACCCTCGTGGGTGGCAGGCTGGTGGGTGGCTTAGCCGAGCGTTCGATGGCAGCGGCCGCCACGCTGGAAACAGCTGGCACCGACGATCTCAGCTTCCTTGACGCCGCCGACAAACTCCATCTGCTCGCGAAAAGCCGGGCCGGCGCGGTGATCGTGCCGGTGGGAATCGGCCCGCTCGACCGGCCCTCCATCGAGGTGGCCGATGTGCACGTCGCGTTCACCGCCGTGATCGAGGTGTTCCGCCCGAAGCGGCACCCGCAGCGCCTTGGGGTGAGCCCACAGGCGGTGGTCGACGCGACGGCCCACATCGCCTCGGGAACCGACATCCACCCCTTCGTGACCGTGGCGGCCGATGTCGAGATCGGCCCTGACGTCACGATTCATCCGGGCGTTCACCTCATGGCCGGATGCCGGATCGGTGCCGGCAGCGTGATCTTCCCCAATGCCGTGCTCTACGAGAACACGGTCGTGGGCGAGCGGTGCATCATCCATGCCGGTGCCGTGCTCGGCGGCCATGGCTTCGGCTACAAGGCAGGGCCCACGGGCTACGCCATTTCGGCCCAGCTCGGCTGGGTGGAACTCGCCGCCGACGTCGAGATCGGAGCCAACACCACGATCGACCGCGGCACGTATGGCGCCACCGTCATCGGCACGGGCACCAAGATCGACAACCTCGTGATGATCGCCCACAACTGCCGGCTCGGGCGGCACAACATGATCTGCTCGCAGGTGGGCGTGGCGGGCAGCACCACGACCGGTGACTGGGTGGTGATGGCCGGGCAGGTCGGCGTCCGCGACCACGTGCACATCGGCGACAAGGCAATCCTCGGGGCGCGATCGGGCGTCTCCAACGATATTGAAGCCGGCAAGATTGTGCTGGGCGAGCCGGCCATCGATCTCCGCGACCGGAAGTTGCAGCTCGCGGCCCTCAGCAAACTGCCCGACATGCGGCGCGACGTCAAGCAACTCGCCGCCCGCGTGACGCAGCTCGAAGGGGCCCCCGCCCGTCCCGCCGCCGACGCCGCCTGACGCCGCCATGACCGTTCCGGCATTTCCAGCTCAGCACGACCCGCTTCAGGGCGAGACCATCGGCATCCTCGCCGGCTGGGGCCGCTACCCCGTCGCCGTCGCGGAGGCAGTCCGCCGCCGCGGGGGCCGCACGGCGATCCTCGCGATCCGCGACCACGCCGACGCCGCGCTCGAGCCGCTCGCCGACGCCCACGGCCAGGTGGGGGTCGCAGAAATCGGCGCTGCCGTCGAGTTTTTCCTGCGGCATGGTGTGCGACGGGCGACGATGGCCGGCAAAATCCACAAGGCGAAGATCTTCGCCAGGCGGGCCTGGTTTCGGCATCGTCCCGACTGGGCGGGTCTGAGAACGTTCTGGCCGCACTTCATCAGCGGACGCCGCGACAACCGTGACGATTCGCTCCTGGGGGCGATCGCCGCCACGTTCGATGCCGCTGGGGTGGCCATCTGCCCGGCCACTGACTTCGCCCCGGAGTTGCTGGCGAGCGACGGCCTGCTCGCAGGGCCACCGCTCTCGCCGACGCAGCTCGCCGACGTTGTCTTCGGCTGGAAGCTCGCAAAGGAGCTCGGGCGGCTCGACATCGGCCAGACCGTCGTGGTGAAAAATCGTGCGCCGCTCGCGCTTGAGGCGATCGAGGGCACCGACGAGTGCATTCGTCGTGCCGGGCGGCTGTGCCCGACCGGGGGCATGACCGTCGTGAAGGTGGCCAAGCCCCGGCAGGATCTGCGATTTGACATGCCCACCATCGGCGTGGGCACGCTCGGCTCGCTCGCGGCGACCGGCGCCACCGTGCTGGCGATCGAGGCGGGGAGGACGATTCTCGTCGATGAACCCGAACTGGTGGCCGCGGCCACCCGCCATGGAATCACGCTGGTGTCCTGCCACGACGCCGGCGGACTGCCGCTCGTCGGGGGCTGTCGCCCCGTGGCCTGATCTGCTCGGGCCGCAGTGTCCGCCGGGGATCGGCGTATACTTTATCGTCATGTTCGCGATCGTCACGTCTCTCCGCGTTCGGTTGCTCGTCGTCCTCTGCTTGGTCGGCGGATCATCAGCCGCCTCCGCAGCCGACGAGCCAACCGGCCGGCCGCTGCCCGTTGACATGGCGATCGACCGGTCGATCCCGATCCCGCCCGCGGCCACCCACCATCACGGCCGTGAGATCGCCCGCACGATGCACTTCACCGGCGCTCCCTGGCTCGTCCGTGACAGTCGCCAGCGAGAGGAAGACTGTCGCCTGCTGCTGGAGGCGCTCGCCATCAAACCCGGTCAGAGCATCTGCGACATGGGCTGCGGGAATGGCTTCTACACGCTCGAACTCGCCCGCCGCGTCGGCCCGCAGGGCCGCGTCTACGCAGTCGACATCCAACCGCAGATGCTCCACATGCTCGCGGAGCACGCTGGACGCGAAGGCCTCACGAACATCGTGCCCGTGCTCGGCACCGAGATCGACCCGCGGCTCCCCGAGTCGACGATCGACCTCTGCCTGTGCGTCGACGTGTATCACGAGTTCTCCCATCCCGAGCAGATGCTCGCGAAGATCCGCGGAAGCCTCGCGGCAGAGGGAACGATCGCGCTGGTGGAGTTCCGCGGCGAGGATCCAGCGGTGCCCATCCAACCACTTCACAAGATGACCAAGCCGCAGATCTGCGACGAACTCGGGGCGGCTGGCTTCGGGGTGGTCCGCGAGTTCGATCGGCTGCCCTGGCAGCACCTGGTTTTTCTGGCAGCGACCGCCGGGCCGCCGGCTGAGAAAAAACCTTGAATTCGACGGTTTCCGGCCGCATGGAGGGCATTTCGCCCCCGCCAAAACCGCCGTGTTGCATTCCGGTTTCAAGACGGCGATACTTTGGTCTGAGTTCGTTGGCGGCCTCGGGGGCCCTTCCTGGCCTCGCCTAAAGTGACACCATGACTATGCGACCCTCCAGCTTTGCGTCTGCTGAACGTGCGGTTCGCGACCCACGCGGTGGTTCGCTAGACCCGGCGGTGGTGGTCGATTCGACCGGGGCCACGAGAATCGCCGGGGCGACCGACTCCAGCAACTGGGTGCTCGGCACCAGCGCAGCGATGCGGCGGATCGCCAAGTCGATCGAACGTGCCGCGGAAGTCGAATGCACGGTGCTGGTATGCGGTGAGACCGGCACCGGCAAGGAACTCTGGGCGCGGCTCCTGCATCGCAGCGGTCCGCGGAGGAATCAGGCGTTCGTCCCCGTCAACTGCGCGGCGCTCACGCCGTCGCTTGCCGAGAGCCAACTCTTCGGTCACGAGAAGGGTGCCTTCACCGGAGCCAACGGCCGATCGCTGGGCATCTTCCGTGCGGCCGAAGGCGGCATGGTCTTCCTCGATGAGATCGGGGAGATGCCGATGGAACTCCAGGCCAAACTCCTGCGAGTTCTGCAGCAGCGCGAGGTCCTGTCTGTCGGCGCTACAGAACCAGTGCCGATCAACGTGCAGATTGTTGCGGCGACCAATCGCGACCTCGAAACGGAGGTCGAGAAGGGCACGTTCCGAGAAGACCTCTACTACCGACTCAACATGATCGAACTCCGCGTTCCTCCCCTCCGGGAGCGGGCGGAGGACATCCCGGCCTACATCGACTTCTTTTCGGAGCGGTTTGCAGAACGCTACCGGCTGCCCAAGTGGATTCCGTCTGGTGACGCGGTCGCAGAGTTCTGCTCGTTCAACTGGCCCGGCAACGTGCGTCAACTGGAACACGTGATCGAGCAGGCCTACGTGCTCCAGATGGAGCCCAAGGTGCCGGTCAAGAAGGGTGACGCCCTCGCGGTGGCAGCCTCAGGCCGCCTGCCGTGCCTTGATCTTGCGAAACTCCGGGAACAGGCCATCCGCGAAGCTCTTCAAGTCACCCGCGGCCATAAGGCCCGAGCCGCGAAACTGCTGGGTGTGCATGCCAACACCATGACCCGCTTGCTGAAAGAGAT
>QWQL01000165.1 GCA_003670825.1 Planctomycetota bacterium | reverse complement strand
TGGGCACCGACGGCTTCTGGCAGGGGATCGACCTGCCGGGCGACTGCCTGGTGACGGTGATCATCACGAAGCTGCCCTTCGCCGTGCCCGACCGGCCGCTGGTGGCCGCGCGGATCGAGGCCATCAAGCAGGCAGGGGGCAACGCCTTCGCCGAGTACCAGCTGCCCGAGGCGGTGCTCAAGCTTAAGCAGGGCTTCGGCCGGCTGATCCGCACGCACACGGACCGAGGATCCGTGGTGATTCTGGACCCGCGGATGCTCACCAAGCCCTACGGGAAGGTGTTCCTCGACAGCCTGCCCCCGGCGGCGGTCGAGATTGAGCCGTTTGCCGACGACGAGTGACGCAGACGTACCATCGCCGAGACGTCCTGCGGTTGTCGACGAGCCACCAGCCGGCGTGAAGGTCGCATCCCAGCGTGCGAGTTGGCACGGGCGAGGAACCTCTGGTCAGGCAGTGAGCTCCAGCTCGGCCCAGGTGGTGGGGTCACCATCCCAGGGATACGCTGGCGGCGCGAAGCAGGGCACCTTGCCGAGGCGGCGATCGACCAACGCCGCGAAGAAGCCGAGACGCGGGATCTCGAGCGGATCCCAGCCCGGCAGGGCGGCCGCAGTGAGGTAGGCATCGATCCGCCAGCCATCGGCCGTGGCAGCCGACTCGATCAAGACCGAGTCGGTCGGTAACTCTACGGGCACCTCGCTGGTGCGCGGGATCGTCGCCGCGACGGCGGCGGGTTTGTTGGCGAGCCGGCCAGCGCCCGTTGGCAAGAGGGCGATCCGACGGCAATAGCGTCCGGCGCGGTGGCTCTCGCCGGTGGGTCTGGTGGCGATCCAGAGCTGCAGGCCGTCGCTGTCTTCCGGCCGGGTGGTGTGGCACCACCGCGACGTGCCCACGCCGCGGGCCACCCCGCGCACGGCGAGCCCGGAGGCGTTCCATGCGATCCAGAGATCGAGCACGTCCGGCACGCTCGCCACGTCGGCGAATGACGGCAGCCGGCAGGCGTCGTCGAGGCCCCAGTCAGCCGGTGGCCAGAGCAGGTCGCGACGGAGGCAGCGGAGGCGGAGCTTGAAGAGCGCGGCGGGATTGACGAGCGGGCTCATGCGACGACCAGGAAAGGTCCGGTTGTGCGGGTGAGGGAGGGCCGAGGGGCGCGGGAACGTGTCCTATAGTAGCAGTGGCCGGAGTTCGGCCACACCGTCTCCCTCTTCCGGATCGCTGCGGATGCGCGTGCTCGAAATCGCCAGTGAGGCCGTCCCGTTTGCCAAGACCGGCGGACTGGCCGACGTGGCGGGCGCCCTGCCCGGAGCACTGGCCGACCTCGGCTGCGAGGTCGCCCTGGTGATGCCCGGCCATCGCGACGCCTACGCCAAGGGGCTCCCGATCGAGTCCACCGGCATCGAGTTTGAGGTGCCGGTCGGCACGCGGAGGCCTGTGGCCCGTATCCTGCGGTGCCGAGTTCCCGGGTCCGGATGCGATGCCTATCTCGTCGCCAACGACGAGTTTTTCGACCGACCCACGCTCTACGGCGGATCGAGCGATTACCCCGACAACGCCGAGCGATTCATCTTCTTTTCGCGGGCCGCGTTGGAACTGGCCTGCCGCCTCGGTGGACCGTGGGACATCCTCCACTGTCACGATTGGCAGACCGGACTCGTGCCCGCCTACCGGGCGCTGGAGTATGCAAGCCATCCCGCCGTCGCCTCGGCGCGGACGGTGATGACGATCCACAACATGGCCTACCAGGGTCTCTTCTGGCACTGGGACATGCTGCTGACGGGCCTCGACTGGAAGCACTTCACCTGGCGGGAGATGGAGTTTTACGGCCAGCTCAATCTGCTGAAGACGGGCCTGGTGTTCGCCGACGCGATCAGCACGGTGAGCCCGACCTACGCCCGCGAGATCCAGTCATCACCCGGTGGCTGCGGACTCGAGGGGCTCTTGTCGGCGCGGAGCGGCGTGCTCACGGGCATCGTCAACGGCATCGACACCCGCGTTTGGAATCCGATGGCCGATCCGCACCTCCCCAGGCCCTACGGGGAATCCGATGTCGAGGCGGGCAAGTATGCGGCTCGCGCGGCACTCGCGGCGCGGTTTGGTCATGCAGCGCCCGACGCCCGGCCGCTGGTCGCCTTCATCGGCCGGCTGGTCGAGCAGAAGGGGGTCGAACTCTTGCTCGAAGTGCTCGGCCGGATGGCAGCGGCGGGCCGGGCGCACTTTGTGATCCTGGGCACCGGCAGCGGTGAGTACGAGCAGCTTCTGCAGCAGGCCGCCCTGATGTTTCCTGGCACGGTCGACCTCGCGATCGGCCTCGATGAGGGGCTTGCCCACCTCGTGCAGGCGGCCGCCGACATCACGCTCGTGCCCAGCCTCTTCGAGCCGTGCGGCCTGACGCAGCTCTACGCGCAGCGGTACGGCTCCATCCCCGTGGTCCGTGCCACCGGCGGGCTCGTCGACACGGTCGTCGATGCCACGCCGGAAACGACCCGCGACCACTCGGCCACCGGCTTCGTGTTCCAGGGCTTCGATGCCGCGGCGCTCGAACACGCACTCGCCAGGGCGATGAGCGCCCACGCCGACCGGCCGCTCTGGAACGGTCTCGTGGGCAACGCCATGCGGCAGGACTGGTCGTGGCGATCGAGCGGTCGCGACTACCTGCGGATGTTCGAGCGGGTGCGGGCGTCATGAGCGTTGTCTGAGCCGCCGCGACGTCGCGGGGAGATGCCGCGCTCGATTCCAGGCCGCTGGCAAGCGGGGCAAACTGCGGGCGACCTGGCATGGCATCCAGTCGCGGTCGCAGCCCTGCGACCGGTATGACCGATACTCGTGACATGCAACGCATCGCCATCGGGTTTGTGATCCTGTCGCTGTTCGCCGTGGCTCGCGGCGGTGAGCCATGCGGCATGTGTCGTGGGTACAAGCAGACGGCGGCCGGAGACGAGACGCCCTACGGCGACACCGGCTGCGGACCGCGGTACTGCGGTGCCAAGCACGACGAGTGCTGGACGCCCGATCCGTGCGATGCCTGTGCGCGGTGGCGGGGCTGCAACGGCGTGAAGCAGGCTCCCGAGAAGTTTCCACCCTGGCAGCTGCCGCCGGGGCGTGGATTTCAAAGCGGGGCCGACGTCGGCTACGCGGCGGCGCCATGCGGCGCGTGTGGCCCAAGCGGCGCGTGTGGCACAAGCGGCACGTGTGGCCCGGGTCAGGCCTGCGGCCCGCGGTTTCGCTGGGGATTCTGACGCTCCGCCACGAGCGTCGCCGCGAAGGTGATCTCGTCGCCCCGGTCGCGACAAGCCTTCCGCAAGAGTTCCCACTCTCCCGACGCCGCTGCGAGATCGACGAGGGAAGGGAGCGCGCCGGCTGCCTGCAGCGGGCTTGGCATGCCCCCCTCGTCGCGAGGCCGTGACACGGCCGCATGCAGTGCCTCCGCCGGCCGGCCGAGCCGCGAGAGCAGGAGCACGAGCACGTCGCCCGGCAGCGTACCGGCACCGGGATCGGCGCGAACGGCGGCGGTCCGAAAAAACCTCACGGCCCGTTCGACATCGGCACCGATCTGGCTGCCGAAAAACAGACGCGATGCCTCGCCGACGTCTTCGAACGGTGGCTCACCCGGGTACGCGAGGTCGGCTGGCAGGCGACAGGCATACGAGGCCAGTTCCCATGCTCGGCGGATCGTCGGCTCGTCGGTGCAGACACGCGCGATTCGCAGTACCGACTGGAGGTGCGAGATGTCGACACGGAGGCCGATCTCGCCACCAGCGAAGGCGTCGAGGAGCGCCGGGATCGTCGCCATGCTGGGCGTGGTGATCCCCCGACCCTCGAGGTCGTGGACAAGATTGCCTGTCAGCTCACCGTGAAGGTGGGCGACGAGCACCCCCGCCGCCGACCGCTGCCGCCCCGCCGGCAGCCGGGAAACCGCCTGCTCGTAGGCCGTGATCGCATTGCACGTGCCCTGCGTCGCGAGCACGATCTCGATCCCGACTGCCGGGTCGGCCGCATCCCAGAGGACAACACCGAGGATCTCCTGCAGCATGCGATCCGCCTCCTCGCCATCGTGCGCCGCTGCCAGCAGCGGCCGGGCCAGCGTCGCAAGCCGAGCCGCCACCTCGGTCGGCTCGACCGCCGCCCGCAGGTACATCCAGCCAGCCGCCACCTGCCCGCCGTCGAGCAGCGGCCAGCCGGCCTCGCGGCAGGCGGCGAGGGAGCGGGTGTCGAAGGCATCGCGGCGATCCGCCGGCACGTCGCCCGGCATGCCCACGGGAGGCAACCCCACGGCGACCCGTGCCTGGATGATCCGCGCATCGAAGAGGGCGTGCCAGCGCTTCCGCTCGGCGAGCGACGCAGCGAGCGCGTCGAGCATGGCGTCGACGCCCGACGCTTCGCAGGTGTGGATGAGGTCGTCGAAGCAGCTGGAATCAGTGGTCATCGCGTCACCTCACGTTGGCGGATCGTCTCGTAGGCGAGCACGGCGGCGGTCACCGAGAGGTTGAGGCTGTCGGCGATGCCGTGCATCGGCAGCCGCACGGTCTCCATGCGGATCGTGCCGCTGGCCGCCGCCTCCGGCCACACCACCGACAGGCCGTGGGCCTCGCTGCCCAGCAGGATTGCGGCATTCCCGCGAAGGTCTGCCTCGTGCCAGAGCCTCGTGCCTTCGGGCGTGGCGGCGACCACCGCCCGCTGCTGGCGGTGACACCACTGGATCGCCTCGGCCGTCGACGAGGTCGCCACCGGCATCGAGAACACGGTGCCCAGGCTCGCCCGGATGACGGCGGGATTGGCGACGTCGGTGCGAGCGTCGCAGATGATCACGCCGCCGAGGCCGGCTGCGTCGGCGGTGCGGAGGATCGCGCCCAGGTTCCCGGGCTTTTCCACCCCCTCGATCACAAACACTGGGCGGTCGGCAGTGATCGTGGCCTCGGCGAGCGATCGGGGGCCGAACCGCACGACGCCCACGACGCCCTCGTTGCGGCTGCCGAAGGCCACCCGCTCGAAGGCCTTCTCCGATACGCTCGCGATCCGCGTGCCCCGCGCGGCGAGCGCGGCGATCCAGTCGGCGAAGGTCGTGCCCTGCTGGTCGGTCGTCGAGTCGTGCAGTCGGCGGGCGTCGACGAAGGCCTCGACGATCTCGACTCCGGAGATGGCCGCCCGTGAGAGTTCGCGACGGCCGTCGACGACCGTCAGCCCCGTCGACCGCCGTTGGTCGGCCTCGCGGAGTGCCGCAGCTTGCTTGATCCGTGGGTTGGCAGGGCTCGTGATCGTTTCGGGGTCGTTCATGACGGGGGATTCCGACGGGCGAAGCTGCCTAGGGTGAGCGTGCGTGACGCATCGTCGAGGAGGTCGAGCGGGCCGGAGTCGATCCGCCCGCTCATCGGAAGGTCGGCGGCGGCAACCGCGTGGAGGAGTGTCTCTCTGAGGCGGGCCGGATGCCAGTTGGGTGAATGACAGGTGAGCAGCACGGGGCCCGGCGAGTGTGGATCGAGGAGTCGGGCGATGTCGGTGACGAGGGGCACGAGATGACGGTCGATCGAAAACGGCTGGCCCTTGGGGCCATGGCCCCAGGACGGCGGATCGAGCACCACACCGGCAAACCGCCGGCCGCGGCGGAGGCACCGCTGCACGTAGGCGACTGCATCCTCGCAGATCCACGAGATCGGCAGGTGGTCGAGGCCCGATGCCACGGCGTTGCGGCGGGCGAGCGCCACCGACTGTCGTGAGGCATCGACGTGCACGACCACGGCACCGGCGGCGGCGGCGGCAAGGCTCGCGGCGCCCGAGTGAGCGAAGAGCGAGAGGATCGGCATGCCGGGCCGCGCCGTCGCGCGGAGCCACCGCCACTGGTCAGCCTGCTCGAGGAACACGCCGACCTGTCCGGATGGAGCCGGATGCACCTCGAGCGCGATGGTCGTGTCTCCCAGCGACAGGGCGGTATGCCAGGGTTCGGGAGTGGGCCGGAGAAACTCCCAGGTGCCACCCCCCGGGCTGTCCCTCCCGGTGGCCGCCGGGCCAGCGAGATAGATCACGGCCGCCTCCCGCCAGAGCCCGGGCAATTTCCGGCGTTCGCTCGTCTGCGGCAACGGGCGGTCGACGAGCACCCCCCCGAGCCGTTCCAGCCGGCGGCCCTCTCCCGCATCGTTGACCCCGAAATCGACGAGGGCGGGCGGGCGAAACTTTTCGGCTGGAGATCCGTTCATAACGAGTGTGAGAATAACTGCCGCAGGGCCCGCGCGTGGCCGCTGCCGGTGTTCTCGTCCGTTGCAATGCCCCCGGAGACCCATGCCATGCCTCGCGTGCCCGTCCGTTTCGTTGTGTCAGCCGTGCTCGCGGCGAGTGTGCTGTGCCTGGCTGTCGGCCGCATGGCCTGCGCGGGCGAGATCGAGCCGACCGTTTTCCAGCGGGGAATCCGGTCGTGGATGGGAGTCATTGCGCTGCTGGCCGACGACGGCGAGGAGGAGCGGAGGGGTGAAGCGGGGGGCGGAGAGCGGCCGGACAGTGCCGAAGGCCGTCGTGGCCGGGAGCGGGGGGAACGGCCGGAACGCGGTGAGCGGGAAGATCGTATGGATCGCGACTGGACGCGACGTGGCGAGCGTGGCCCAGGGCCGGGCCCGGGATCGCGAGGGCCTGGCCCGCAGATGCGGATGCCGCCGGGGGCGCCGGGGATGCACGCCGCCCACCGCATGCCGATGCCGGGCATGCGGGGTGACCCGGCCGCTAGGTTCGATGAGATCATCGCCCGACTCTCCCGGATCGAGCAGAAGCTCGACGTCGCACCCCAGTCGGGTAATCCGTGGTCGCCGCGGCCCGCCGCGTCTGAAGCGGCCCGCCGCTCGACGAACGAGCGGATGCGTCCGCCGCTGGCCGCCATGCCTCCGGAGATGCAGGAGCGGATGCGGACGATGATGCAGGAGGGCCGCAAGCGGATGGCAGAAGCTGGCGAGAAGATGGAGCAGGCCCGGAAGAAGTTTCAGGAGATGGAAGAGCGGATCAAGAGGCTCGAGGCCGAGGTCGAACGTCTCAAGGCCGGCAAGTAAGTTCGAGGGCCCGGGGAAACCCCGTCACGAACGGCCAGCCCGCGAGATCGCCTCCGTGACACGTTTGTCGGCGGGTGAGGTGGTGCTATGATTTTGAGGAGTCCCGCTGATCGACCCGTCTTCAAGGGTCCGCGATCGGCTCGTCGGGTCTCCGGCGGCTGAACGGCGACGCGGGTGTTTCCCCCTTGGAGTCTGCCCATGGGATACACCGCTCTCCACGCGTGCGTCGTTCTCGGCGTGCTGCTCATGACCACCAGCGGTCGGGCGGCCGAAAATCCGGGCGGCCAGCGGGTCTCGTTCAACCGCGACGTACGGCCGGTCCTTTCCGACCGGTGCTTCGCCTGTCACGGCCCCGATGATGCCAAGCGAGAGTCGGGTCTGCGTCTCGATCGGGCCGCTGACGCCACCGCTGAACTGAGCGGCGGGACGAGGGCGATCGTGCCGGGCAAGCCCGACGAGAGTGAACTTCTCGCCCGGATTTCGAGCACCGATCCTGATGTCGTGATGCCACCTCCGCACCTCGGCAAGCCAGTCACGCCCGCCGAGGCTGCAATCCTCCGCCGCTGGATCGAGGAGGGGGCCGAGTATCAGGGCCACTGGGCCTTCACGCGGGTGGAACGGCCGGAGGTGCCGGCGGTTCGCGATGCGGCGTGGTGTCGCGGTCCGATCGACCGCTTCGTGCTTGCACGGCTCGAGCGGGCGGAGCTTTCGCCGAATCCCGAGGCCGATCGTGAGACACTCGCGCGGCGGCTGGCGCTCGATCTCACCGGATTGCCGCCACTGCCTGCCGATATCGATGCCTTCGTGGCCGACCCTGCTCCCGACGCCTACGAGCAGTATGTGGAGAAGCTCCTCGCCAGTGAGCACTTCGGCGAGCGGATGGCGCTGGAATGGCTCGACGCCGCCCGCTATGCCGACAGCAACGGCTTTCAGTCCGACACCAGCCGCTCCAACTGGCCGTGGCGCGACTGGGTGATCCGCGCGTTCAATGCCAACATGCGGTTCGATGAGTTCACCGTGAAGCAACTCGCCGGAGACATGCTGCCGAGCGCCACGCGTGACGACATCGTGGCCACCGGTTTCAACCGGAACAACCGGCTCAACGGTGAGGGAGGATTGATCGCCGAGGAGTGGCTCGTCGAGACGATCATCGACCGGGTGGAGACGACTGGCCAGACGTGGCTTGGCCTCACGGTCGGCTGCTGCCGCTGCCACGACCACAAGTACGACCCGATCACGCAGCGGGAGTTTTTCTCCCTCTATGCCTTCTTTAACTCTGTCGCCGAGAAGGGGATCCTCGCCGAGAATCGTGGGGGCGGAAACAGCGATCCCGTGCTTCGCCTGCCCGATACGAGGCAGGAGGATGAGCTCTCGCGGCTGCGGCGGGTCGTGGAGGACGCCACGGCGGCGGTGCGGACGGAGGAGGCACAGGTCGAACCGCTCACCGCGGCGTGGGCTGAGAGTGTGCGGAGTCTCCTCGGCGATTCCGCCTCCGCGTGGGAGCCTCTCGAACCGCTGGAAATCCGCTCGGCCGGCGGGGCCACCTTTCGACGGCTCGACGACGGCTCCTGGATCGCCGAGGGAGCCGATCCGCCGAGCGACACCTACGAGATCGAGGCAGCGCTCCCCGAAGGCACGTTTGGGGGGCTGCGGATCGAGGTGATTCCCGATCCATCGTTCGCGGGCGAGGGCGGATTCGCCCGTGGCGGCAACGGCAATGTCGTCGTCACGACGGTGGAGGCCGAGATCGAGAAGCCCGACGGCAGCGTGGAGAAGGTTGATCTCTCACGCGCAGCCGCGGATTACTCCCAGGAAGGGTATGACGGAGCCGGGGTGCTTCCGGAGAAGAGCACGAAGAAGAGGAAGGACAAGCCGAAGGGCTGGGCGATCAATGGGCACAGCAAAGAGCCGGCCCTGCGGGTGCCACGACGGCTCGCGGTGATGGCATCGCGGAGGCTCGACGTAGACGAGAACTCGCGAGTGGTGTTCCGCATCCGTCAGGAGTCGTTCGACCAGCACTCGATTGGCCGATTTCGCGTTGCCTATTCGCAGGCCGATCCGTCGCTCCTGGCAGTCGACGGCTTCGGCCTGGCAGGCAAGGTGCTGGCGGCGGTCGAGGCCCCGGCTAAGAAACGAACGAAGGAACAGGCGGCCGTGCTCGTGAAGCACTATCGCACCAACGTGGACGGCCCGATCCGCCGCGCGGAGGCCGCTCGCGATGCGGCCGCGAAGAGCCTCAGTGAGTTCGATGAGTCGCTGCCGAGCGCCATGGTGATGCGCGAGGGCACGGTCCGCGATTCGTTCGTGCTGATCCGAGGCGAGTACGACAAGCCCGGCGAGAGGGTCACTGCCGCGGTGCCCGCATTCCTGCCGCCGCTGCCCGCCGGAGTGAAGCCCGACCGTTTGGGATTCGCGGAGTGGATCGTCTCCCGCGACCACCCGCTCACGTCCCGTGTCTGGGTGAACCGGCAGTGGGAGCGGTTCTTCGGCACGGGGCTCGTCAAGACAAGCGAGAACCTCGGTAGCCAGGCCGAGTATCCAAGCCACCCCGAACTGCTCGACTGGCTCGCCGCCGAGTTCATGGAGACGGGCTGGGACATGAAGGGTGTGATCCGCGCGGTCGTCACGAGCACGGCCTACCGGCAGTCGGCCACGGTCGCGCCCGAGGCACTCGTCACTGACCCGGAAAACCGTTTCATGGCACGGGGGCCGCGGATCCGGCTTGCCGGCGAGATTGTTCGCGATCAGGCACTCGCCGCCGCGGGGCTGCTCGTGCCGACCGTTGGCGGACCGAGCGTGCGGCCCTGGATGCCCGATGGCATCTGGGACGAGACGAGCGTCTACGGCGACCTCCGGGGCTACAAGCCCGACACAGATACAGGCCGCTACCGCCGCAGCCTCTACACGATCTGGAAGCGGACCGCGGCGCCGCCGACGATGCTCCTCTTCGACGCCCCGAACCGCGAGATCTGTACCGTCAAGCGGTCGCGGACCAACACGCCGCTGCAGGCACTGGCGCTGCTCAACGAGACGACGTTTATCGAGGCAGCCCACGGACTCGCCGGCCGGATGCTCGACGAGGGGGGGGCGTCGACCGCCGACCGGATCACTCACGGCTTTCGGTTGGCTCTTGGACGGCGGCCTGATCCGGTCGAACTCGCCACGCTCGTCGCCGGCTTCGAGTCGGACCTCGCCCGGTTCGCCGCGGCGACCGACGATGCGGCCACGTACGCGGCCGTGGGGCTCGTGCGGAAGCCTGACGGCACGACCGACGCGGAGTTTGCCGCAGCGTCGCTCGCCGCCAACGTGATCCTCAACCTCGATGAGTTCGTGATGCGGGAGTGAATGCCATGAAGAGCCACAGTCAGTTTCTCCACCTGCAGGACGCGGTGAACCGCCGGGTGTTTCTCGGGGGCACCACCGGGGGCCTCGGAACCGCGGCGCTGGCCACGCTCCTCGGCCGCGGCGGTGCCCACGCAGCCACGTCGACGACGGGCGGACTGCCCGCGATTCCGCACCATCCGCCGAAGGCAAAGCGGATCATCCATCTCTTCCAGTCGGGGGCGCCCTCGCAGATGGACCTCTTCGATCCCAAGCCCGGGATGGAGAAACGGCGGGGCGAGGACCTGCCCGAGTCGATCCGGCAGGGACAGCGGCTGACGACGATGACCAGCGGTCAGACGAGTTTTCCGGTCGCCCCATCGATCTTCAGCTTCGCGCAGCATGGCCAGAGCGGCATGTGGTTCAGCGACCTGATGCCCAACATCGCCCGGCACGCCGACCGCTGGTGCATGATTCGTTCGATGTTCACCGAGGCGATCAACCACGACCCCGCCATCACCTTTTTCCAGACGGGCAGCCAGCTCGCCGGCCGGCCGAGCATCGGCTCGTGGGTGAGCTACGGCCTCGGCAGTGAAAACGCCGACCTGCCTGCCTACGTGGTGCTCACGAGCTTCGGCTCCGGCCGCAAGGACGACCAGCCGCTCTACGACCGTCTCTGGGGCTCGGGCTTCCTGCCGAGCCGCCATCAGGGCGTGAAGTTCCGCAACTCGGGCGACCCCGTGCTCTACCTCGCCGATCCGCCCGGCATCGACCGCGACATGCGGCGGGGCACGCTCGATCGGATCGCGGCCCTCAACGCCGCACGGTCGCGCGTGATCGGTGATCCGGAGATCGCCGCCCGCACGGCGCAGTACGAGATGGCCTTCCGGATGCAGGCGAGCGTGCCGGACCTCGTGCGGATCGCCGACGAACCCAAGCACGTGCTCGATGCCTATGGCCCCGACGTGCACCGCCCGGGGAGCTATGCCTTCAACTGCCTGCTCGCCCGGCGGCTGGCGGAGCAGGACGTGCGATTCGTGCAGCTCTTCCACATGGGCTGGGATCACCATGCGGGACTGCCCACCGCCCTCAAGGGGCAGTGCCACGACACCGACCAGCCCACCGCCGCGCTGCTCGACGACCTAGCGAGCCGCGGCATGCTCGACGACACCCTCGTGGTCTGGGGGGGTGAGTTCGGCCGCACGATCTACTCACAGGGCGCGCTCACCGACACCAACTACGGCCGCGACCACCACCCGCGGTGCTTCACGATGCTGGTGGCCGGGGCGGGCATCAAGCCGGGCATCACGTGGGGGGCGACCGACGACTACTGCTACAACATCACGACTCCGAGCGAAAAGGTGCATGTTCACGACCTCAACGCCACCATCCTGCACCTCATGGGGATCGACCACCTACGGCTCACGTTCCCCTATCAGGGCCGCGACTTCCGGCTCACCGACGTGCACGGCGAGCTCGTGAAGGGCATCCTGGCGTAGATTGCCACAGCCGGCGGAGCACCAGAAGCGCGTTCGACTTCCGTGGTTCGCCGGCTCGGGGACGGCAAAAGTCTTGTCGCCGGGCGAGGATACGCCCAAGGCTCCGCGAGCGTTCGCCGACCCCCTTCGCCTACCCGCCCTCGCTTCCGTAGACGGCGCTACCCATAACTGAGTGGGGCACCAGGTCGCCGCTCATGGGCACGAGGTGCAGGCCTCACTTCTGCTGCCAGCGGTCGTCGGTCTCGAGCACCTGCCGGGGGCCGTCTCCATCGAGCCAGGCTTGGGCGTCGTCGTCATCCCGGAGGAAGGCGTCCCAGAAGGCGGTCGTGAGGGCGAGGATCGCGCGATGATGATTCGGGTTTCGCGGCTCACGGTCGCCGGGCAGGGCCCGGTCGGAAAAGGCGGAGTGCTCGGCGTCATGGAGCACCAGTTCGTAGGCGCCGCCTGCCGGCAGCGCGGGATAGACGGCGAGCCGCGACTCGACCGTCTGGCCGCCAATCGGAGACGTGTCCTTCGTGCCGGTGAGCAGGAGCCAGGGGATCGTGACCTCGGCGAAGGCGTCGCCGGGATCGCGTCGGCCGCGTGGCGTTCCCGGGCTCATGATCACAGCCGCCTTGATTCGCGGATCGGTGGACCGCCTGCCGACGAGTGGAAACGACTGACCGGAGACGGCCTGCGTGGTCTGCGCCCCAAACGAATGGCCCGACATGCCGACGCGGTCGAGATCGAGTCGGCCGGCGAGAGGATGGCCCGGTGCACCGTTCCACGTCGCGAGGGCATCGAGCACGGCAGATACGTCTCGCACCCGCGCCTGTAGGTTTTCCAGCGATGCCGCATCACGCATCGCCGCCAGCCGCCGCTGGGTAGGCACGTCCTGCCAGACTGACTCATCGCTCCCCGGATGCTGAAGGAAGACGGCGACGTAGCCCCGCGCTGCCCAGTGATTGCCGAGGAAGCCGCCACCCTTTCGAGACCCGCCGAGGCCGTGGCTGAAGAGCACGATGGGGCAGGGGCCGGCGCTCCTATCGCCCGGCGGCGAAAACACACGAATCGGCACGGTGCGATCCCGGCCTTCGTTGGCCACGCTGAGGTCAAGCGGTGGCGGCGGCTCGCCGTCGGAACGATGCAATGGGTCGTAGGCCAGGGCCGTGCCTGCCATCACGAGGCTCGAGCAGAGGCACCAGGTGAGGCTGCGCATGCGAAGGAACTCCGGGCGGTTCCTCTTCAACGGTGCAGCAGGTCCGAGGTCGCACGGGGCGGCCACTCACCGCTGGCGGCGTCTTACTTCTTCCGGCGGGCGGACTTCTTCCCGGAGGCGGTTTTCTTGGGGTTGGCAGCGACCGGAGCCTCGGGTTTGTCACCCTCGACCGTCGCGATTTTCGACCGGCGTCCCTTGGCAGTCTTCGTGGATCCCGCGGCCGCGTCATCACCCGCTTGGCCCGGAATCAGCTGCGGCACGATGATGCAGTTGTCGCCCAGTTCGAGATCCTCCTCCTCCTGGATCGGACGGCCCCGGTCGTCGAGCTTGAGGTCGGCCTCGGCCGTCTTTTTTCTGGCGACGGCGAGGAGCTGCTCGTAGAGTTTGGCCCGGTCCTGGCCGTTGATCTGCGAGACGGCGCCGGCGACCTCGCCAAGGTACCGCAGGAAGATGCTCCGCCGCTGGCCTTCCTGCGCCACCCGGAGCCGCCGCCGCATGTACATGCCCAGGTTGCGACCCACGGCCTGCAGCGCCAGCCGGATCTCCTTCTGGATCTCGGGGTAGGAGGCGATCGCCTCCTTCGACTCGCTCGTGAACGGCACCCAGACGCTCGCCACGTGCACCATTGCCGTGACCGGCCCGCTCGGCAGCCCGCCCCGCGACTGGGAGAGACCGTACGACCGCCAGTTGGTCGAGGTGATCGTCTGCGTGACGGCACAGGCAGCGGGCTGAAACTGGAGTGGCACGCGGTTGGCATACCGCAGCACGTTCATGCTCTGCCCCTCGTCGACGCTGACGTGCTGCATGGCGCCGTGCAGGGTGTCGAGCTGCGGCTTCGTGAGCTTGGAGGGGCTCTGCCGCGGCGCGAGCTGCGCCTCGGCCAGAATCTTGTCAGACGCCTCGCCCCCCATGCCCGTGAAGGTGGTGGTGAGAAACTGCCGCAGGCTGCGGGAGTCGCTCTCGGCCGCGAGCTCGCCAAGCCCCTCACGGCTGATCTTCTGCGCGGCCACGCCGCCACCATAGGCGAGCGCCGCCTCGATGACGAACGGGTTACCGCGGTAGACCGACGGCGGCCGGGTGGCCGCGGTGAAAAACTCTCCGGGCACGACCTGGCGGAGGCCGGCCAGCAGCCGTTGCTCGCCAATCGGCACGACGCAGTCGGTCGCCGGCGGTGGGATTTTGATTTCCTGGATCGCCTTGAACACGGCATCAGCCTCGCCGCGGCCGAGTTTCCCGGCGGTGACGCGGGTGGAGAGCTTCGCCATGTCGCAGATCTTCCGCGCCGTGCCGTGCGACACCCGGGAGAACGACTGCGTGAGGAACTGGGCGAGCGTGATCTTGGGGTGCTCCTGGAGCATCGTCACCAGCCGGCCGAGTTCCACGCCGTAGGGATGCGGCTTGATCTCCTTCGGCTCCGGCGGCAGGTCGTCGGTGGAGCGATCGAGGATCCGTTCCGGGCCGTCCGGCCCCTGAAAGTGGAGCCGCGCATGGGGATTGGCGATCGCCGTCTGCTCCAGATACTCCTCGACGCTGCCGCGGCCCCGCTGAAACTTCGCCTCCATTTCGATCGTCACCCGCGTGCCGTGGTCGATCGACTCTCCCTGGTCGTTTTCGGCAACCCACTCGATGGAGTGCTTCTTCATCAGTTCCGCGCCACCCTTGCCGGCGGGGATGTCGACGCCCTCTCCCTTGCCGTTGAGGATCTCGGGCTGATTGGTTTTGGTGTCGATCCGCAGTTCGGAATAGTGGGCGGGATGCTTGGTGTCGATCTTGGAGATGATCTTCACCGGCTTGCCCGTGGTGAGCACGCCGTACATGCCGGCGGCCGAGATGCCGATCCCCTGCTGGCCGCGGCTCATCCGCAGCCGGTGGAACTTTGACCCGTAGAGCAGTTTGCCGAAGATCAGCGGGATCTGCTTGCTGACGATACCCGGCCCGTTGTCCTGCACGCTCATCCGATACCGCGTACCGCTCTCCCCCACCGGTTCGATCCGCACCCAGACCTCGGGCAGGATGCCCGCCTCCTCGCAGGCGTCGAGCGAGTTGTCGACCGCCTCTTTGACGCTGGTGAGCAGTGCCTTGCGGGGCGAATCGAAACCGAGCAGATGGCGGTTTTTGGCAAAGAACTCGCTGACCGAGATGTCCCGCTGGCCGGCAGCGAGCGTCTGGGCCGTGGCCCGCCGCTTCGCCGGGGCCTTGGACGGCGCGGTGGCGGCCTCTGGAGCGACGGCCTCGATCGCCTCCGCCGCCTGCGCGGTCTTCTGCGAACCGGACTTTTTCGTGGTCGAGCGGGGGCGTGAGGCGATCTTGGGCATGACGGTTTCCGGGTTTTTTGGGCTCCTAGACTCTGATCCCGGGCCGCGGACTTGGCAAGTGGGGGCGAGTTTGTCGGTCACGGTGTCTGTGGGGGCACGGCCGCCGGGAACGGCAGAGGTCTCCTCCGCGAGGCGCGGATGCGCCTACGCTCGTCGCCCTCCACCGATTCCCGGCTTCCTGCTTGGGCGGGTTTCGCCAGCTGCGAAGGTGTGACTGTCAGGCAGGAGCGGCGTCCTCGGCATCGACGGAGTGATGGGCAGGAGGGGTTCCGGCCGAAGTTTCGGGAGCCGGGGGGATTCCGGTGCCATTCGGCTTCGACCTAGGGAGGGGTCTCGATGCTGCACGCCACATCGAAACGGGTTCTGCTCATTGCAGCGGTCATGATCGCCGACGCGGTCGCCGCCTGCTCCGCGCGGGCGCTGCCGATCGACGGCGGTGTTGAAGGGCCCACGCCCGACGTCTTCTACAACTTCTACGTGCCGCCGGTGCCGGCCGGGGGCTATCCCGGCATGGGCGCCCAACTCTACGTGTCGCCCCGTCCAGTACCGCCCCGCGTGGGCCACACCTGGAACACGTATCCGCCCTTCATGCCGCACGAGTTTCTCTACAAGCACCGTCGCCGCTACATCCGCCCCGCGGGCGTGACCGGTATGCGGACCGACGTAAAGGCCTACTGGTACTGATCCCGAGGAGTTTCCGCATCATGCGTTGCCCGGCCGTCTCACCGCTCATCGCCACGGGTCTGCTCGCTATCGTCGCCATCGCCGGTGCGGCCCGGCTGACCACTGCCGGCGATCACTTCGGCCACGGATCCGGCCCGGGCTGCACGAGCGGCGGCCGCGGGCAGGGAGCGTGTGGCCGAGTCCACTGCGGAGCCGGCCACTGCGGACACGGGTGCCGCCACTGCGGCGGGCAGGGTTGTGGCCTCTGCGGCCCCGGCAACTGCAAGTACGACGCGTGGGAGAAGCGATATTTCCTCCGCAGTCAGGGCAAGAGCTGGCACAGCGGCTGGTACGACCCAGCCGAAGGTCGGCCGATCGCGCTGGTGGTACCACCGACCAGCGAGTTCATGACGCAGTACTCGTGGGGCGTGCCGAGTTCACGGGTCGCGCCGATCTACCATCAGTTTCGCCGGCCCTATCCGGGCCCGGGTGGTGTGGCGGGCAGTGGCGGCGGCGGTTTCCTGCCGACACCGAATCAGCCGAGCGACACGGTGCAGTTTGGCGTCAATGCCGTCCGCGGACCCTGGGGCGCGTACTGAGCCTCGCGAGACGCTTCGGTCAGCGGGATTCCTCGAGCCGCCCGCGGGCGAGGGCGGCCCACGGGCTCTCGGGCGCGAGGGCGAGGAAGCGACGGAGATGGTGCGCGGCGTCGGCCACGGCGCCCATCTCGCGAAGAACGCCCGCCGTATGCCAGTGGGCGTCAGCGTAGGTGGGCTCCTGGCGGAGCACGCCCTCGAGAGCGGCCAGCGCCAGTTCGTGTTCGCCCAGTTCCGCGAGCACGCACCCGAGGCTCGACCGCGCCTGGAGGTGATCGGGATCGAGTTCGATGGCGGCGTAGTACCGCTCCCGGGCGGCGGTCAAATCACCGGCGCGGTAGAGGAGTTCCGCCAGCATGAAGGTGATCCGGGCATTTGGACCCTGGGCCTGCAGCACGGCCCGCAGCGCCTCGGCCGCCTCGACGAACTCGCCAGCCGCCTCCAGGTCGTCGGCAAGATCGAGGATCTCCGCGGCGTCGCTGCCAGGCGGCGGGAGATCGGCCGCGTCGTCGCCGGCGGCCGGACGGGCCGAGGCTTCACGAGCCGACTCCAGTTCAAAGACCGCGGGATGCTCTCCGTCGGCGGCCGTCTCCACCAGCGACGCCGTGTAGAAACCGAGCTGCAGCTGGCCGCCGGCGGCCAGCATCCGGCCCCCGTCATCAAGGCTCAGCCGGCGGCCGTCGAGCCGCACCCGGCTCGCGGCGTCGGCAGCGGCCTGCCCGCCCCCTGGCACGAGTTCGCGGAGCTTGGCATCGATGTCGCGCAGCGACAGGCCACCCGCGAGGAATCGGGCCAGATGCCGTCCTACAACAAGCTGCTCGAAGCCGAACCAGTCGACCGACCCGACCGACCGGGCGGCGATGAACAAGCCGCTGCGGATCCAGTGCCGGATCGCCGCGGGCGGCACGTCAAGCACCGCGGCCATCATCGCCGCGGT
>QWQL01000009.1 GCA_003670825.1 Planctomycetota bacterium | reverse complement strand
TCACGAGCTGGTTGAAGGCCGTGATGGCCCAGAGCAGCCCGTGGAAATCACGGCCTGCAAGGAACACGATGTGCCGTGACTCATGCTTGCCGCAGTGCAGTAGGTAGCCTTCCGGCTTGTCCGGGACGGACGAGCCGCCGAGCAACTTCCCGTGCGCGCCCGTATCGCCGATGCAAATCAGCGTCTCGACCGAGTCGTCCGCCGCCGTCACGACCCGCGGCTCGACCCCCTGCCGCTGCAGGCGTTCCACCAGAACGGTCAGTCGCGGGTCCGTTGGAGGCACGTCCTTCCCCAGCAGCAACCCCACGCGGGCCAAGGGCAGGAACTCGTCGCGGTATTCCGCCTGCTGTGGCTGCGGATAGACCGTGCCGGTGTAGTAAGGAACGTTTCGGTCATACGGCACCGCGTCCGCGGCGAAGGCTACGTCCACCAGATACGCGACGGCCAGGCTACCAAGGAGCAAGAGAAAACGTCGTGACACGGTCGGGGTTCCTATGCGAGAGACGCGGCGAGTCGTTCGGGTGCACGAACGATCTTATCCCCAGCCTCAGAAGTGCTGTAAAGAGGCCAACTGAACCGAGTTTTTTTCGATGCTATCCCGGTGTACAACAGTTGTCAACCGATCACCGGTCTACGGTCGGTCGGAATCGATGCCGTGTGCGATCCGGGCGTCCTCGGGTGAGTCCGAGAAATGACATGGAACGGGGATGGGTCCATCTGGTAATCTTTTCAGCACATGGGATCGACAGGAGCACGAGACGGAGCGGTCATCGAGCCGCCGACGCGAGCGGGGGGCACGGTGCTCGTGTTTCTGCTTCTTTTGGCTGCGATCGGTTACCTCGACCGTATTTGCATCTCAACGGCGTCGCTCGCCATTCAGCGCGACCTAGGGATCACGAAGACCCAGATGGGCACCGTGTTCAGCGTGTTCATCGTGTGCTATGCGCTCTTCGAGGTGCCGGGAGGTTGGCTGGCGGATCGGTTTGGCCCGCGGTTGGTTCTGACGCGAATTGTGGTGAGCTGGTCGCTCATGACGGCGCTCACCGGCGCGGCGATGGGGTTCGCTTCACTGCTGGTCGTGAGAGCCCTGTTCGGCGCCGCGGAGGCAGGGATGTTTCCCGGATCGGCTCAGGTCGTTACCCGCTGGTTTTCCACGGCCCAACGCGGCCGCGTGTTTGGGCTGATGCTGATGACGGCCACCTTCGGCGGCGCGGTGGCCCAGCCGCTGTCGGTATGGCTGCAGGAGCTCGTCACCTGGCGATGGATGTTCGTGATCTTCGCGTCGTTCGGCTTCGTGTGGGCGGGGGCGTGGTACGTGTGGTTCCGCGACGACCCGCACGCGCATCCTGGTGTCAACGCGGCGGAGCTGTCCCTGATCGGCTCCCCGCCGCCGACACCCCACCAGCCGGTTCCCTGGCGGGTTTTCGCCGGCAACAGCAATCTGTGGCTGATCTGCCTGATGTATTTTAGTACCATCTACGGCAGCTACTTTTACGTCACGTGGCTGCCGGAGTACCTGCAGACCAGGCGCGGATTTGACCTGCGGTCGGCCGGCTGGCTCGGGGCCCTGGCGCTCGTCGGCATGGGGATCGGCAACGTGCTCGGAGGCTGGGCCAGCGACGTCGGCTCGAAGCGGTGGGGGCGACGGCTCGGCCGCCGACTGCCGGGCATGCTCGGCCCGCCCTTGGCGGCCGTCGCCATCCTGGCGGCGATGTGGACGACGCACGGGTTTGCATCCGCCGCGCTCTTTGCTGCGGCGGCCGGTCTGATCTCGATGGCGATCCCGCCAGCCTGGGCAGTCTGCCTCGACATCGGCGGCCGACATGCCGGTGTCATGGGCGGCATGATGACCACCTGCGGCTGCCTGGGGGGCGCCGTCAGCACGATGGTCATGGGAATCTGCCTGGATCGCTACGCGTCGTTCGACGCGGCACTGCTCCTCAATGCCCTCTTCGCCGTCATCGGGGGCGTCGCGTGGATCATGATCGACGCCTCCCGTCCTCTGGCCAACGCAACGTCCTGACTGCCTGCCGCGAGACCCTTGCATGGTCCCAACGACCGACACCGACGACGCCCGACGCCGTTACTGGACGGAGCAGATGCAACTCGGCGACGCGTTCGTGCAGCGACTGCTGGCGTTTCCGGTGCGGGAATGCGGCGAACCGTTCGCGTCACTTCCCGAGGCCGCCTCCGCCGCGGCCGTCGAGATGGCGTTCGCCGACTCCCCGCTCGTCGACGATCTCCCACGCGTCTACTTTCTCCGAGAGCGTCTCGTGCGCGACCTCGTCGCCGTCGGTCGCGACATGAATCGCCGCGGCTGGATGCTCAGGATCGAGGATGGGTTCCGGTCGCTCGAGATGCAGCGTCGACTGGTCTGCAAGCCGGAGATCTTCGACGCGATCCTGCGGCGCTGCGTGTGGGAGAACGGCGGCACGGTCCCCTCGGCGGAACTGGTGGGCCGCCGTGCGATCGTGCTCGTGGCGAACGTCCCGAAGATCGGCACCCACATGTCGGGCTCGGCGATCGACGTCACGGTGCTGTGCCGAGATGACGGCCGGGAGGTGTGGCGCGGCGGTTCCTGCGGGCACATGAGCGAGTGCACCCCGATGCGCTCGCCGTTCGTCGAGCCCGACTGCCTGCACGTCCGTCTGGAGATCACGGCCGCCATGGAGGCGCACGGCTTCCGGCATTATCCGTTCGAGTTCTGGCACTACAGCAAGGGAGACGCCATGCAGCATCTCCTCAGCGGAAATCCGCAGCCCGCTCCGTATGGACCCGTCGATTGGGATTCCCGAACGAACGAGGTCGTTCCGGTCCGCGATCCGGCCGTGCCACTCAATCCGATCGCCGTCATCGAAAGGGAAATCACCGCGTCGCTGTGCCGGATCGCGGATGCGGACCGGTCGCACGATCACTGAACATGGAGGACCACCACGATGGACGCGAAGCGAGACATGAACGGGGCGGAAGAAACGAGCGGCGACGCGAGGCGGGCGTACTGGACCCAGCAGATGGAGCGGGGCTACGACGTGGTCCAGGACGTGCTGCGACTCCCCGTCGAGGAGTGCGGTGAGCCGTTTGCATCCCTCCTAGAGGCCGCAGCAACGGCGGGCGTGGAGATGCAGTTTTCCGAGACGAATATCGCCGGCACGCTCGAGCGAGTATTCTTTATGCGAGAGAGCCTGGTACGCAAGGTGGTCGACGTGGGCCGGGCGCTCGACGAGCGGGGGTGGATTCTGAAGATCGAAGACGCCTACCGCTCGCTCGAGATGCAGCGGCAACTGGTGCTGAAGCCCGCCGTGTTCGACGCGATCCTGCAAAAGTGCATCTGGGAGTGTGGGGGCCGGCTGCCGCCGGTCGAGCTGGTCGCCCGCCGGTCCATCGTGCTGATCGCCAACATTCCCAAGATCGGCACGCACATGTCGGGCTCCGCGATCGACATCTCCGTCGTGCGGCGGGCCGACGGGGCGGAAGTCTGGCGGGGCGATCCATACCTCCACATGAGCGAGCGGACGCCGATGCGGTCGCCCTTCGTCGAGCCGGACGCTCTCACGAACCGACTGGCGATCACCGAGGTGCTTGAGGCTCACGGATTCATCCACTTTCCGTTCGAATTCTGGCACTACAACCAGGACGATGCCCTCGGCCACATCGTCAGCGGAAAGCCGGGGCCGGCGCGGTTCGGGCCCGTCGACTGGGATCCGGCCACGAACCGGGTCGAACGCTGCGCTGATCCGCTCCGGCCGCTCAACGCCCTCGACATCATCGAACGCGAAATCGAGGCCGCCCTCGAGCGGGCCCGCCGTGCCGGATCACCGAAGGCCGGATGAGGCGCCGGGGACAACGCCATCACGAGGCCTTCGGCCCCGCATCGCATGCGGCGGGGGGGGTCCGAAAAACACCTCAGGGCACAGCCGTCGGAAAAAGTTCGCGGATTCGCGATACCGTTTGATCGACGAGCATCTGCCCCGCCTCGGGGCCGACCTCGTTGCTCTCCGCGACGGCGCAGTAGCCGCCGCCCCGCAAACCGCGTTCGCTGGGAAGGTACGTGCCGGGGCCGGCGAGCTGGACGACGAACGTCTGCACCGCCGGACTCCGCGCCTTGATCGCGATGCCGAAGTCGGTGAACAGTTCGAACTGGTTGGTGGCCAAGGCGACGTCACCGAGGCGAACGACGTGGACCTCTGTGGTGAACGGCGCGACTTCCCCCGCCTGCTGCTGCTCCCAACGCTTTACCACGCCGGAGTGCCACCAAATCCGAGTGGCGTTGCCGGGGGCCGCGGAGAGTTCGCGGATCTTCTCGTTGGCGAGCTGATATTCGCGCTCGCTGACGGTGCGCCGCGGCAGCGTCACCCGATCGACGCGATGCGCGAGGGGCGCGTCGGCCGCCTTTTCCTGCTCGGCGCCGGCGAGCGCTTCATTCCAGCCGGCGACGATCCGGCGGGCGATCTCTTGGACTCGCGACACTCCGCGGAGCCGTCGCATCCGTTGTTCGGCCGCGCTGCGGAACATGAGGTGCGGTGACTGGTCGCCGGCGGCGCCGGTCCAGGCCAGGACGTGGAGCCCGGCACCGCGCTCGGCCCGCAGGCGGTCGCGCACCGTGTGCCAGAAGTCCGCGTCGATTTGACGACCGTTCTCGACTTCCTGCGCCGGGCAGGCGATGGCGATCGCCGTCGCCATGAGGACGCCCTCGGTGTCCCAGACGAAGATCGCGTCGAGGGCGTGATCCTCGTAACCCTCGAGCATTCGAAAACTTGGCCGGTCGGTGGGGCCGTACATCGCGGCCGTTTGGTCCGCATAGACGGCCCGCCGGTTCTGCGCCACAACCGCATGCCCCATCCCCCAGCCCACGCTGCAGGGGCGGCGGCCGTCCCACGCCTCACGAATGCCCTCCGCGACACGGGTAGCGAAGAACTCGACGTACTCGGGCGGTTGCATCACGCCCGCGGGGATCTCGTAGACCCCGGCGACGAGGACTGGGGCGGTGTGGGTGTGAGTGGCGCTGGCGACGATCCGCTCCGTAGGGAATCCAGGCAGGGCCGCGGCCACCTTCATCCGAATCTTCTCGAGTGCCTCCTCGGGAATGGCGATCAGGTCGCACGCCAC
>QWQL01000055.1 GCA_003670825.1 Planctomycetota bacterium | reverse complement strand
GCTTCCGACTGGTCGGATGCGGGGATGGCCGTATTGGCGGGAAATGAGAAGTCGTCGATCCGCTTCTCAAACACGATCTTCTTCGTGGCGACCTCGTAGACCTTCACGTGGGCGGTGGCCCGACCGCGGTAGAGCGTCGAGCCCTCGTGCAGCCGAAACGCCTCGAGATCGACGCCGACGACGAGATCCGCATCGAGCGACTTGCCGAGTGACGGATAGTCGACCCACGAGTTTTCGTCGACCCAGCGAGCGACCTCCTGCTGGCTGATGATTCGCGTCCGGCGGACCTTGCTTCCGATCTGGGCACCGACCAGTGAGGCCAACTCGCGGGCCGAGCCAGCGTCGGTGAACTCGAGTTCCACGATCGGCCGGCAGGCAATCGCAACGTGCTTCCCGCGGAGCCCGGTGAACTCGGCGGGGACGTCGGCTGGCTGAAACAGGTAGGCGGCAGTGAACAGGGTCGAGCACCCACTGGCGGCCGGCAGCACCACGGCTGCAAGCGTGATCAGGTGGATGATGCGGACAGCTGAGGCAAACATGGGAAAATCCTCGGTGTTCCGGCGGGGTCTCGGCTGTGGCGTCGGGAGGGTAGTCGTGCGGTTCGGGATCCTCAATCCCGCTTCCCAGGGCGTCTGTCAGAATAGGTAAGGAGCGAGCGATGGGTATGCCAGAGACACCGCCGGAGACAGTCCCATCGGCCCGGCGGGCCGATGGGGGCGACGCCTTCGTGACCGCGGTCAGGGCGGCCCTGCCCGCGCAGGGGTTCTGGACGATGCCCGTGGTGGTCGCGGTGTCGGGGGGCTCTGACAGCGTGGCCCTGCTGACGACGCTGCGTCGCCTCGTGCCGCCCGGCCTGGAACACCGGCTCCTCGTCGCCCATGCCGAACACGATCTCCGCGACGGTGCGTCGGCCGACCGCGAGTTCGTTGTTTGGCTCGCCGCCCGACTCGGTCTGCACGTCGTCTGGCGGCGGCTCGCCGTCCGAGATGCACCCGACGGCGACGGAGCGGGCATCGAGGGCAGGGCCCGCCGGCTGCGGTATGCCTTCCTCGCCGAGGTGGCGCTCGAGTCGGGCGGGCGTCATGTCGCGGTGGCTCATACCGCGGACGACCAGGCGGAGACGATCCTCCACCGGATGCTCCGTGGCACCGGGTTGGCGGGGCTCGGCGGCATGGCCGATGCCCGGGAACTCGTCGCCGGCGTGTCGCTCGTGCGGCCCATGCTGGGGCTGACACGGGAGGATGTTCGTGGCTATCTCGCGGCCGCGGGTGAAGCGTGGCGGGAGGATCCAACCAACACCGACACGCGGCATGCACGGAACTTTCTCCGCCACGACGTCTTCCCACGGTGCGAGCAGGGGCCGTATCAGGCGGCCACCGCAGCCCTCACCCGCCTCGGCCGCCAGGCTGCGCTGGTTGCCGGCGCGATCCGCAGCGCGGCGGAGCATCTTCTGGAGGCGCACTCTCATCGGCAGGCCGGCGGGGGTGTGACCGTGCAAACAGGCCCACTCGCCGGCCTCGATCGCCACCTCGTCGCCGAGGTGTTCGTGGCCCTGTGGCGGCGGGAGGGCTGGCCGCAGCGCGACATGACCGCCCGCCACTACACGACACTCGCGGCCATGAGCGGTGGCGATGCCGGGACGGCAGACGTCATCGAACTACCCGGCAGGGTGCGGGTCTGCCGCGGCAATGGGATGCTGTCGATCGAGCCGGATGGGCGGTCCAGCGAACCGTAGAGGCCCAGCAGGCTGCCCTCGACTCAGTGATGCATGCCCTTCGCCTGATAGCCGCCACGCGAGCGGAACCAGGCAAGCAGCAGGGCGTAGCAGACAAACATCACCGCCGGCACGAGGGCCGTGAGCTTCAGAGCCTGGCGGCCCCCGAACAGGCCCGCCTGCTCGACCAGCGGTTTGTCGGCGTCGGCCGTGCTGCTGGCGGAGTCATTCCACCAGGAGACGAGCGACTTCTGGCCGTCGATGGCATCCTGCTTGGCATGTTCCTCGAGGAGGAGGTCCAGCGTGCGCTGCGCCTCCTTGCCGCCGTCTTCCAGCACGCCCACCTTCGAGCCATCGAGGCCCACGGTCTTGAGCCAGAGAAACGTGTTCTCCTTGGGAGCCTTGTAGCGGTCGTAGACCGCCTGGCTCGACTCGCGGAGGTTGGCCGAGGCGTTTTGGTCTTGGAGGAAGCCGATGCCGGGGCCGCCGAGCAGTCCGGCCGCGAGCATGCCCACGCCGCCGGCCGCTCCGATCGTGATCGCCCCCCCCTTCGGGAACTGCTCGCTGACAACCGCGAGCATCGTGGGCCAGAGAAATGTCTTGCCGATGCCGTAGACCGTCGCCGCGACGATGCACATCAGCGCCCCCTCGGCAGAGCCGAGGAGCGTGAGCCCGGCGGCGCCGAAGGCGGCCGAAGCCGCGAGCAGCCCGAGCGGCGAGATCCGCTCGACGATCGGTCCGGCGAAGAAGCGGAGAATGAACATCAGCGCCGAGGTGTAGACGAACAGCAGCAGCCCGTTTGCCTTGCTGGCCATGATCGTGCCGGTGATCTTGGAGATCCACGAGTCGGTGCCGAGTTCGACGTAGCCCACCATCGCCTGGATCAGCAGGAGAAATGCCAGAAGAAAGTGACCGAAGCGGAAGCCGGTCGCCGCCCCGAAGGCGACCAGCAGCCCGGCAGCGATCGACCCGGAGACGAGCGGAGAGAGCCCCAGGTCGTTCTTGAAGAACAGGGACAGCAGCCCACAGATGACGGCAGCGCCCAGCAGGCCGAGTTCGCCGAGCATGTCGCGGTAGGAGATGCCGGAACGGCTCGCTTCACTCTTCGGGAACCGCTGCCCCAGCATCATCAGGCCGTAGAGCACGACCGGGACCATGAACAGCGAGATCTGAATCTGCCAGTCGATTGGCTTCGTCGTGGCATCGCCGGCCATGAAGTAACTGGCCAGGCCGCCGGCGATCAGACCGCCGGGCCAGCCGGCATGGAGAATATTGAGGTAGTGCGTCTTCTTCTTGGGGAACAGCGTGGCCACGAGCGGGTTGACCACGGCCTCTGCCATGCCGTTGCCAATCGCGAACAGAAACATGCCCCAGAACAGGCACTGGAACGCCAGGGGCTTCCCCCCCGCGGCGAAGGCGGCGGCCGTGGCCAGTGTGAGTCCGGCCGAGATCACGTGCATCAGGAAGGCGGCGAACATCAGGGGCCCAAAGCCGATCCGGTCGGCGATCAGGCTCGACAGCAGGATGATGATGCCAAAGCCGGTCAGGCCACCGCCGGTGATCGTGCCGAGTTCGGTCTGGGTGAACCCGTACTGCTCGGCCCACTGCCCGAGGATGCCGGCTCGAATCGAGAAGCCCACGCCCGCAGCAAGGATCGCCATGAACCCGGCCCAGAGCAACCGCTGGGCGTTGGGGACGGCGCCGGAAACGGCTTCGCTCGCCTGACGGGTGTGACGGTTCTCGGCCATAGGGGAATGCCTTGGTGGTGGTGGACTCAGAGGCCGGTTCGGCCATCGATGGCCGCCTGGAAACCCCCCTGAGATTCGCTGGAACCACGGCACTATAGCAAGCCGCGCAGGCTGGCGAAATGGCGGACTTTCAGGGCCTCGGGGGATCTGGTCCGTGGCTTGACCCCCTGCCTGGCTCCCGCCTACCTTCCCGACCCACGTGTCTCTTCCGGCATCCCCCGCGCCGGTCTTATGAAGTTCCTCACAGCCCTGCTCTGGACGCTCGTCCGCTGGATCCTGCCGCTGTCGGCGGCGGCGGTCGTGGTGGCGGTTGCGCTCGGCTCGAATCGCATCGGCGAGGAGGTGCGGAGGAGGGTTGAGGCGCGGCTCCAGGAAATGATCCCGGGCCTGACCGTCCGCGTGGAGGCTGCGAGCCTCGTCGAGGGCGAGGGCATCGTGGTGCGGGGCGTCTCGTTCATCGATGCCAAGCTGCCGCCGGAGCACCGCTGCCTCCTGGCGGTCGCGGAGGCCCGGGTCGCCTGCGGCACGACGCTCAAGGATCTGCTGGCAGGTGATCCACGAATCACGTCGATCCGCGTGGTGCGCCCAGTGGTGCATGCGTTCCGCCGGACCGACGGCGGCTGGAGCCTCACGGCTCTCGTGCCCGGCCGCACCGCCAGGCTCCGGGTGCCAGTGACCATCGATGATGCGACGCTGCTGGTCGATGGCGCTGGGGTCGGCACGCGTCTCACCCTGAGAAACATCGGCGTGGAGCTCGAGCCCGTCGACGGAGGCGAAGGCCGCGCCAGCACCATCGTGCGCGGCTCCGTCGCCGGCGACCTGTTCGATCGTGCCGGCTTCGAAGGCCGCCTCTCCGCCGACGGTACGTTCGAACTCGCAGGCCAGGTGGGCGCCCTCGACCTCTCGCCTCGACTCCGCGGACTGATCGAGGCTGCCGCCGCACCACCCGAATGGCTCGCGGGGCTTCGGGGCCGGCTCGACATCGACTGGCGGGCCGGTGGCGAACTGGCCGCGCTCGACCGCGCCACGTTCGCGGTGTCGGGCAAGCTGGAGTCGGGCCACTTCGAGCATGCCAGTCTGCCGTTCGCGATCAGCGACGTGTCGGCCGCATTCACCGCGAACCGTGACGGCGCGGTCTGCGAGCGACTGGAGGCGCACTCCGGATCGACCCTTCTCCGCGGCTCCGGCCGGCTGTCGGGCTGGGCGGCCGACGCTGATTTCGACCTGCTCGTCGAGGCCGAGCGGATGCTGGTGGGCCGCCACTGGGAGGGACTGATGCCGGCCGCGGTGGCGACCCACTGGAGCAAACTGCTGCCGGCCGGCGAGGTAGACGTGCGGGCCCACCTCGTGCGCCGCGCTGGCCATGTCCGCCCCGACGTGTCACTCCGCTGCCGGAACGTGTCGCTCACCTATTACCGCTTTCCGTATCGCGTCGACCGCACGGTCGGCACGGTCACCCTCAAGGATGACATGCTGTCGATGCACCTGACGGGAGAGGCGGGAGGCCATCCCGTGACGGTCGAGGCCGCGGTCCGCACGGCCAACGGCAGCCGGGGCTTCGTCGAGGTTCGGGGGGACGGGATGCGGATCGACGACGCCCTCATGGCGGCGCTGCCGACCAAGAGCGCCGACATCGTCCGCTCGCTCCGCGCTGCAGGGACGTTTGACTTTGTATTCCGGCACGACCGTTCGGCGGAGTTTTCGAACAGC
>QWQL01000022.1 GCA_003670825.1 Planctomycetota bacterium | reverse complement strand
TCGGAGGGCCATTCGCGGCGCGGTGTCGAAGACGAGGGCTGCGGCCACCGGCCCCTCGCCGTCGGCGAGCCACCCGGCTCCGCGGAGCACCGGCCGCGCGAGCGCCAGTGCCACAAGCGCAATCGCCGCCATCCGCAGCAGGAGCAGCACGATGTGGCTCAGTTGCAGCCGACGGCGGTTGGCCACCGCCTTCTCCCGCAGAAACCTCAGCGCCGGAAAATCGTGCGGCACCGGCTTCCGCCGCATGATCAGATGCAGAACCAGCGGCAAGGCCACCAGCGCCGCACCGCCGAGGAGCATCGGTGTGATGAACGACAGGCCCATGGGTCAGAACCGGTTCCGCCGGCTTACCAGATACTCCATCAGGGCGCGGTCGAACTGCATGCTGGTATCAAGGGGCACGTAATCGATCCCCGCCCGAAAGCATGAGGCCCGATAGTCCTCGCGAAACGCCTCGACCGCCGAGACATATCCCCGGCGGGCGGCATCGGCGTCGATCACCAGGCGGTCGTGGCCCTCGGGCTCGGTCAGCTCCACCATGCCTTCGAATGGAAACCTGACCTCCGCCTCGTCGAGCACGTGAAACAGGATCACGTCGTGGCCGCGGTGCCGCAGCCGCAGCAGCGCGTCTTTAACCGGCGCCGGGTCGGCGAGCAGGTCGCTAAACACCATCACCAGCGACCGGTGCCGGAGCATCGCGGCCACCTGCACGAGGCTCCGGGCAATGTCGGTTTTTCCAGACGGCTTGATCTTCGAGAGCACCGAGAGCACATGGGCGATCTGCGACCGCCGCGAGCGGGCCGGCAGGGAGGCGTGGAGCTTCTCGTCGAATACCATCAGGCCGCAGGGATCCTGCTGGTGAATCATCAGCCAGCAGAGGGCGGCCGCCAGCGAGATCGAGTAGTCGAGTTTGGTGAGCTGCTGCCGGTAGGTGTAGGCCATCGACGCGCTGGCATCGATCGCGAGGTAGCCGGTGATGTTGGTCTCGGCCTCGAACTTCTTCACGTAGTGCTTGTCGGTCTTGGCGTAGACCAGCCAGTCGATGTCCTTCGGGTCATCGCCCGGGGTGTACTTGCGGTGCTCGCTGAACTCGACCGAGAAGCCCTGGTAGGGACTGGCATGGAGCCCCTGCAGGAAGCCCTTGACGATGAACTGGGCGCGGAGATCGAGCCGGGCGATCTGCCGCACCACCTCGGGCTTCAGGTATTCCTCGACCGCGCGGGCCATCAGCAGAGCCTCCTCGCGGCCGTCACTTCACGAGCTTCGGAATCTCCGGCTCGGGCGTCTCACGGAGCAGTCGGTCGATGATCGACTCGCTCGTCAGCCCCTCCGCCTGGGCCTGGAAGTTGGTCGCAATCCGATGCCGCAGCACCGGCACGGCCACCCGGCGAATGTCGTCGAGCGACACGCTGAAGCGGCCGTCCATCGCCGCCATCGCCTTGCCCCCCTGGATCAGAAACTGCCCGGCCCGCGGCCCGGCCCCCCAGTCGACGAGTTCGGCCACGTACTTGGGCGAGTGCGGATCCTTCGGCCGGGTGGCCCGCACCAGCCGGGCGGCGTACTTCACCACGTATTCGCTCACGGCCACGCCGGCCACGAGCTTCTGGATGTTGCTGATCGCCCGTCCCGAGAGCACCTTGCGAACCTCGGGTTTCTCCGACCGCGTGGTCGACATCAGGATCTGCTCCTCCTCGCTCGCCGTCGGGTAGCCAACCGTGATGTTGAACATGAAGCGATCGAGCTGGGCCTCGGGCAGGGGATAGGTGCCCTCCTGCTCGATCGGATTCTGGGTGGCGATCGTGAAGAACGGATCGGGGAGTTGGTAGGTCTCCTGCCCCACCGACACCTCCCGCTCCTGCATCGCCTGAAGCAGCGCGGCCTGCGTCTTCGGCGGCGTGCGGTTGATCTCGTCGGCCAGCAGGATGTTGGTGAAGATCGGCCCCTCGACGAACCGGAAGTGCCGCCGCCCCGTCTCGTCCTCCTCGAGGACGTTGGTGCCCGTGATGTCCGACGGCATCAGGTCGGGGGTGAACTGCACCCGCTTGAAGCCCACGTCGAGGATCTTCGCCAGCGTCGACACCATCAGGGTCTTCGCGAGCCCTGGCACGCCCTCCAGCAGGCAGTGGCCGCGGGTGAAGATCGCCGCGAACAGCTGCTCGATCACCTCGTTCTGGCCGATGATCACCTTCTGCAGTTCGTCCTGCATCAGTTTTCGATGCTGAGCAAACTCCACCAGGATCTCATCCAGCGTCTTGGGCTTGGCAGCGGTAGACACGCAGCGATCCTTCCTGGAGGGGTGGGCGAACCCGAGCCTGCCCAGTATCGGGTGTCTCGGCCGGGTCGGCAATCGACCAGCATGCCGCCCCGCCCGATCGCAGTCGGCGCATCCTGCCCGATCCGCAGACGTGATACGATGTCAGGGTGGGCCGCGCGGTCGCTCCCCGCCGTGCGGCGACGCCACGAAGCCTTTGGAACCTCGGCGTGATCGCCCCGCCCTGCCGGCCCAGCCCGTGTCGCATTGTTCCGCTGGTGGTCGCCGTGCTGGTGGCCGCCGCAGGCTGGCGGACCGTCCATGCCGCGCCTCCGCCAGGCCCCGGCGACATCCAGTCTGCGGTCGACAAGGCCCGCGACTACCTGCTCACGCAGCAGCGGGATGACGGCTCGTGGGAGGCGATGCGGTCGGCCGACAAGCGGGCCGGGGCGACGGCGCTGGTGCTGCTCGCGTTGGCCAATGCGGGGGTGCCCGCCCAGCAGCCCGCCATGCGGCGGGCGCTCGATTGGCTGCGGCGGCAGGAGCCCGATGAAACCTACTCCGTCTCCCTGCAGACGATGATCCTGGCGATGGTCTCACCGGAAGCCGACCGGGCGATCCTCCAGCGGAATGTGGAGTGGCTGGAACTGGCGCAGGTGAAGCAGGGTCCGGGCTCCGGGTCGTGGTCGTATGCACAGTCCCGCGGCGTGGGCATGGGCGACAACTCCAACTCCCAGTTCGCCCTGCTGGCGCTCCACGAGGCCGCGCGGGCCGGCATTCGCGTCGACGACAAGACGTGGGTGCGGTCTCAGCAGTACTGGGTCGCCTGCCACAACGCCGACGGCTCCTGGGGTTACACCCTCGGCAATGCCGGCGGCTCGGGCAGCATGACGTGCGCCGGCATCGCCAGCATCTGGATCACGTCGGAGCACATCGGCACGCCCGACGCGCGGGCCGTCCGCGACACCGTCGCCTGCTGCGGCGGCGGCTCGGCGCCCCGGGACCTGGAGAAGGGCCTCGCCTGGCTCGGCAAGCGGTTCTCCGTGATGCAAAACCCGGGCACCGGCGGCGAGACCTGGCTCTACTACTACCTCTACGGTCTCGAACGGGTGGGCCGCTTCACCGCCCGGCGGTACATCGGGGAGCACGACTGGTACCTGGAGGGGGCGAAGATGTTCACCGCCACCCAGGACCGGCTGTCGGGCAAGTTCGTCGCCAACCGCATCGAAGACTCGGTGGTGGCCACGAGCTTTGCCCTGCTCTTTCTGGCCAAGGGCCGCCGTCCGGTGATCGTGGCCAAGAGCCGCCACGGACCCGAAGCCGATTGGAACCGCCACGGCCACGACGTCTCCCACCTCGTGGAGTACGTCGAATCCCGGTGGAAGCGGGACTACCCAGCCGGTCTCTCCTGGCACGTCACCGACGTGCCCACGGCGGGCCAAGACGACCTCCAGCAGGCGCCCGTGCTCTGGATCTCCGGAAAGGTCGACTTCAACGCCGGCCCCGATGCGGGTCGGCGGCTGCGGAACTACATCGACAACGGCGGGTTTGTGTTTGCGGAGGCCTGCTGCCCGCAGAGTGAGGGCTTCGACCGGCAGCTGCGGCAGCTCGTCGGTGAGATCTTCCCGGAGCCGGAATACCAGCTGCACCTCCTGCCCCCCGAACACCCCGCCTGGCATGCGGAGGAGATCGTGCCGCCGGAGCTCCACCGGCCGCTGATGGGGATCGACTACGGCTGCCGCACCTGCCTGATCTACGCGCCGCCCACCGATCTCGTGGATGCCAAGGCGGCGATGCCGAGCCTCTCCTGTCTCTGGGAACTCGGCGGGCCGTCCCGGGGCAGTCTGCCCCCGGCCGTGGAGCGGGAGGTGGCGGCGGCCCTGGCGATCGGCACCAACGTGCTGGCCTATGCCACCAACCGCGAACTCAAGAGCAAAGACGCCTTCTTTGGGGCACTGCCCCAGGAGGAGCCCGCGGCCGAATCCCTCGTCCGCGGCCAACTCGCGATCGGCAAGCTCCGCCACTCCGGGATGTGCGACGCGGCGCCGGCGGCGCTGGCCAACGTGCTGCGCGCGGCGGCCCGTGAAACGGGCATCCGCGTCGACGACACGCCAGCGCTCGTCGATCCCATCGATGACCGGCTCTTCGACTACCACCTGCTGTTCATGCACGGCCGACAGGGCTTCGCCTTCGACCAGCCGCGGCGGGAGCGGCTCGCCACGTTCCTCGATCGGGGTGGCATGCTGCTCGCCGACAGCGTCTGCGCGGCCGGGGGATTCACGCAGGCCTTCCGCGCCGAGATGGCGGCCATCCTGCCAGACCGGAAACTCGAGGAGATCCCGGCCGACGACCCGATCTTCACGGCCGGCGAATACGGCGGCTACGACATCCGGCAGGTGACGCTCCGCGAGCCGTCTGGAGGTGATGGCCCAATCGGCGTTCGCAAGCGGCAGATTCCGCCGAAGCTTGAGGGGGTGAGAATCGGCGACCGCTGGGCGGTGATCTTTTCGCCCTACGACCTGTCGTGCGCGCTCGAGAAGCAAAACTCGATGGAGTGCACGGGCTATGGCCGCGAGGACGCCGAGAAGATCGCCCTCAACGTGCTGCTGTATTCACTCAACCACTGAGGTCACGCAGCGCACCCGCCCCACGGCGACCGCCCCTCGACACCCTACGGCTTTGTCCGACGTGGCGATCAGCGGTCGTCGCTCGATCCGCCAACGAGATAGCTGGCGTAATACAGCAGCGTCAGGATGCTCTGCAACGTGCCGGCCACGTAGGTCCAGGCAGCGGCGTTGAGCACGCTGTTGACCGCCGGCATGTCGGCAACCGGCACGATCCCGAGCCCGACGAGTTGCGCCTTGGCCCGGTTACTGGCGTCGATCTCCACCGGCAGGTTCACGAGCTGAAAAAACACGGTGCCGGCGAACAGCGCGATGCCCAACCAGGCCAACGGTTTGAGAG
>QWQL01000044.1 GCA_003670825.1 Planctomycetota bacterium | reverse complement strand
TGGCGTGGTGCATGCGACCCTTCACGAGTCGCTGCGGTCGGCGATTGCAAGGCTGTCGTCGTCAGGCATCGAGGCGGCCGGCCGGCGGTTGGCCGACCTGCTCGTGCCGTTGCTCGGTCGACCGCCGCGGATCGCGGTGGCCGCCGTCAACCCGCACGGCGGCGAGGGGGGGCTGTTCGGCGACGAGGAGTCGCGGATCGTGGCGCCCGCGGTGGCGCGACTCGCCGCCGCGGGCATCGCCGTGACCGGTCCGCTGCCTGCCGACACGCTCTTCCTGCGGGCCAGCCGGGGTGAGTTCGACGGCGTGGTCGCGATGTACCACGACCAGGGTCACATCCCGATCAAACTCCTCGGCATGCACCGCGCGGTGAACATCACGCTCGGGCTGCCGCTGGTGCGGACGAGTGTCGCCCACGGCACCGGCTTCGACATCGTGGGCCGCGGGCTGGCCGACCCGTCGAGCATGATCTCGGCGCTCGATGCCGCCATCCGCCTTGTGGAAGCGGGCTGGCCGCGGCTCACCTCATGAGGCCGAGCGTGGTGACGTACATCTCGGTGACGTCGATCAGGCCCTCGGTCGCCGGCTGGTAGAAAAAGGCCGTGGCGTCGACCGGGCCATTGATTTCGGCGTCGTAGAGATCGAGCACAGCGATCGTTTCGAGCGGGCCGTCGGCGACCGGCCGGGTGCCGGGAATCGCGAGCCATTCGATCCGCCGCGGGATCAGATCGTTGCGGCCAATCGACAGGCGAACCTGCCATGGCATGCCGTCGGGCATGTCAGCGGGCCCGATGCCGCCAGGGGTCGCGGCCTTGGCCTTCAGTTGCGGTAACACGATCGGGAGGAAGGCGGCATACCAGCCCCCTTCGACCACCCACACGGGCTGACCGTCGAGATCTATGGGCGTGGCCTTCGTGAACCGGAACCAGTGCCGCATCAGCCTGATCATCCGCTGCAGGCCACCGAGGTACGACGCCCCATCCGCCGCGTCCGGTGCCTTGAGATCGAGGAGTTTGCCCCGCACCCGTCGCACGTCGATCCGTTGCAGCGACGGCGGTTCCTCGCCGTTGTGCCGATGCGTCCAGCAGAACAGCCCGTCGGAAACCTCCGTGAACTCAAACGTCTCCGAATCGCACGTCAGCGTCGAATCGAACCGAAACCGCTGCTCCTCCCCTTCACCCGATTGCAGGTAGCGGCCCGTCCCCACGAGCACGCGGTCTCCGACGCGAGCCTTCTGCCGGATCTTGACGGCGAACGACGGGGCTCGGGCGATGACCCCCAGAGAACTCACCACGATCCGTTCCGCCTGGGCCGCTGCGTCTTCGACGGCCGCGGTGGCGGGGGCCGCCGCGGGGGCGTCGGTCGAGGTGTCGGTGGGGGCCTCGGCCGCACCGGCTCCCGGCCCTTCGGGCTGCCGCTGGTAGACGCTCGGCGCCGCCTGATTCGCCGCGACCCCGCCAGCGCACAGCCCTGCCGCTCCCACGGCCGCGGCGAGGGCGACCACGCAACTCCGTGAACTGGGCAGTCTGGTGGGAGGGCGGGTTGTCACGATCAGGTCGACTCTGTCGATTTTTCCAAAGAAACCAGCGCTGGAGCGTCGAAACAACTCGTGTGGATGGACCGACCGCGGGCTGTCCTTCGACGCCGTCACTGGCGGCGAGTGTACGGAACAGCCGCTTTCTGGCCCATGCCGGAAAGGGCTTCGTCGCGGCGGTCGCGTGGGAATGGTTCGGGCTCGGATTCTGGAGGAACTGCAATGCTGAAGCGTCGTCTGCAGGGCTTCGTTGGCGTATCGCTGGCGGCCGCGCTCACGGGCTGCACGATCCCGGCGAACTCCCCGTTCACCGGCCTCGCCCAGATTCGGCCGGTCGCCACGCCGCACACCAACGTCTTGCCGCCGGCCGCGATGCTCCAGCATCCAGGCCCCGGCGTGGAAGGTCCTGGCCCCGGCATCATCACGCCGGCCTCGTACGAGGCAGCGCTGAGTGCGGCGGGTGCGGGTGGTCCGCCGGGACCCGGTGGCTCCGGCGGCGTCTACGGCATGGCCCCGACCTCGCAGGTCGGCTTCGTCGGCCCCGATGGCATGCAGCTCCGCTGGGACATCTCGGCCGGCGGTGGGTTCGACTCCGAACCGCTCGTGGCGCCGGGCCGCTACGACTTTCCGCAAGGAGCGATCTACCGCCTCAAGATCACCGACATCCCGGGCCGCGAAGGAATCGAACTCTATCCCTCGCTGGAGGTCGCGCCGGTGACGCCCCGCACGGCGGCGTATCTCGCGCACAATGCGGTCCCCTTTCAGCTCACGGAAGAAGACCTCGATCAGGTGACCAGCGGAAACTTCGTCACCAAGGTCGTGTACCTGCCCGACGCCGAGTACCAGGAACTCGCCGTGGCGGGCGTGGAGACGCTCGTGAGCACGCGGCTTGATCCGGGCTGCGACCCCGTGGTCGAGGCCGACCGTCGCGGGTCGATCCTGTCGATCATCCGGATCGGTAACAAGGATCTGGAGTCGCCGGGCACTGCCGGGGCCGGTGGCTTCGCCGACAACGGCTCGGGCACGGCCATGCCGGCCGGGCTAGCGGCCCCGCTCGGCATGCCCTGCGGCGGCAATCCTGCGGAGATGCCCCCGGCCTTCGTGGCCGGCATGACCGCGCCCCAGTACGGCATGCCCTCTGTGGGCACGCCCATCGGCCTCCCCGGCCCCGCGCACATTCCGCTGGGCGTGCCGGCCGGGCTGCAGAGGCACTCGATCACCAACCACACGAAGATGCACATTCCGCCCCCGTCGCGGTCGGTCGGGCTGCACGTGCAGGAGTCTCCTGGGCTGAGCTACCCCAAGCCGGCGCGTCACGCCTACGTGCTCGAACGGCACGACGTGCCCCACCTCCACCTCAAGCAGCCCCGCGAGGATCGCACGCGGTGGGTCGACAACGGCGGCATGGATCCCGATGCGATGAACGCCGGAGCCCGGATGATGCACGGCGGCATGGGCGACGAGGCCCCGTGCCCGCCGGAGCCGATGGAGTAATGAAGAGCAACCAGATGTTCCGGACAGGGACCGTGCTGCGGCTAGCCCTCGGGCCGCTGGCGACCGCCGTTCTCATCGTGGCATCCTCGGCCGGGTTTTCCCGCCAGGCTGCCGCGGCGAATCCGGCGGGAACGTTCGCCAGCACCTCATTAACGGGAGCGATTGGCGCCCCTGGGTGGCTGCAGCATGGTCCCTGTCCGGAAACGTTGCTCCCCGATCGCGTGCAGCCCGTCGAGATTCGTGGACCGGAGGGGCTGCTGATGGCGATCGAAACCGCGGAGGGCTGGTCGATGCTGCGGCCCGGACCGCTGCGGATGGGGCTCGTCGTCGGGCAACCCTACCGGCTGCGGATCGGGGGTATCCCGGGCCGCGACGGAGAGGAACTCTTTCCCTCGGTGCGCGTGCTGGCCAAGCTTGCAGCGCCACCGGGCATGGCCTGGCGGTTTCCCGTCGAGATCGTGATTGACGAGGACGATCTCGAGTCGGCTGCGACCGGGGGCCACGTGCGGCGCATCGTCTACGCCTCGTGCGAATCGGAGCAGCCTGATCCGGTCCCTGCCGGCTGGTTTGATGTCAAGCCGGGCGACGACGCGCTCGAGGTCGCCCGCACGCTCGGCGATCCGGTGGCGGAGGTCGTGATTGGCAATCGCCAACCAACGCCGGAGACGCTGCCATGACCCGATGTGCCGACGCGCGACGCGATCAGCAGGCGGCTCCGGCCGCCGTGCGGCTGCGCTGGCTGAGGATCGCGGCGATCGCGACGGCCGCCGTGTCGCTCGCCTCTTGTCGGGCCATGCCGACCGCGGTGATCCTGGGCACCGCCGCCGTCTCCGATTCGATGGATGCGATCGACTCCGCCGGGCCAGCCGCTCCGATCGCGGTGGCTGAGCCAGCGGAAGCTCAGGCCGCAGATCCCGGCTCAGGCGCTGCTCGTGCGTCCGCCGCGGCCGGAAGCCCGACCCTGCGGTGGCAGGAGGAAGTGCGACAGGTATCGGCGGAGATGGTCGCCAGACGGGATCCGCACGTGGTTCGCACCGGCCTCGAAGCCCCCTGCCCTCCCCTGCCCCGGATCGGCGGTCGCTGCCAGGCCGGATGTGGCCGGCAGGCTCATGGCCACGGATTTGGCACGGCGGGGGAATGCGGCCCGGCCTGCTCCCCTGCGCCGTGCCTTGCCTGTGCGTTCGAACCGCCGCCGCCGGTGGTCGGTCCGTATCTGGTCTGCGACGGCGGCGACGGCGCTCGGCCGGCGATCGCGGTCGGCGCGGCGGACCTTGGTCATCTCACGGCCGGCGACACGGTGGCCCGCTACCGCGCGGCCGATGAGATGCCCGATTCCGACTGCGTGCGGCTGGTGACCTCGAACTGCGCCTGCGTGTTTGCGCCGCGGTTCGGCGGGGTCCGCGAGGTGACGCGGCCGCTCGAAGACGCCCAGCCCGAGGGCCCGCGTGGCCTGGCGCTCGACGCGGCCGTGGAGCTCGAGGAGACGCGGCAGCCGGTCTGCGGCAAGGTGCAGACTGTGTCCCTCGAAGCGGCCCGCAAGGCCCTCCCCGGGATCGCGGTGCAGGAGCGACTCGGGCCGCTCGCGGTCGATCAGGGCGACATGCCCCACGAGGACGACGGCCTCGCGGGCCCGGTGGAAGGCGTGCTCGATCAGCGGTTGGAGCTCGAGCGTCTGCGGCAGCGGCCGCTCGTGCAGGTGGGCTTCGACGTGCCGATCGCCTGGACCTGCATCAAGGCGGCCAACGTGCTGCTCAACGACCAGGCCGCGGAGGTCGTGGCCGTCGATCGCGGCACCGCGACCCTCCGCTTCGAGGAGCCCGGGCGGGCCGAGCTCACGCTCTGCAAGCGGGCCGGCAGCGACACGGCCCGGCCCGGCGAGGAACTCGACTTCACGATCGTGATGCTCAACTCGGGCGACCGGCCGCTCGCCGGCGTCGTGCTGGCCGACGCCCTGCCCACCCGCCTGACCTACCTTCCCGACTCCGCCGCCGCGAGCGTGCCGGCCGACTTCGTCACCGAAACCGGTGACGACGGCTCCGTGGTGCTGACCTGGCGGCTCAAGCAGACGCTCCGCCCCGGCGAGAGCGGATTCGTCCGGTTCCGCACGATCGTGAAGTAACCGGCCCGAATCAGTCGCCGGGCCACGGTTGCCGCCGCTGCCGACACGCGGGTACGATCCCGATCCACTCCCGGGGCCCTT
>QWQL01000148.1 GCA_003670825.1 Planctomycetota bacterium | reverse complement strand
CTTTCAGCGAACGTTCACCCTGGAGCAGCTGGCTCAGGTGGAGGAGGGCGGGGTCATCGATATCGACAACTTCTACGTCAACGGAAAGAAGTTTGGCGAGGGGGTGATGCCGCAACTCGAGATCGGCACGATCGAGGAATGGACCATCCTCAACGCCGGCCCGCTCAACCATCCCTTCCACATCCACCAGGGTGTGTTCATCGTCACGAAGATCAACGGCTTCCCGATCGAGCCCGACAAGAAGTTTCCCAATGCCAATGCCGCCAACTACGTCTCGCCGCTGGACGTGATCATGGTGCCGGCCTTCGGGAGCGTGACCATTCGATTCCGGGTGTTTGACTTCCCGGGCAAGTACGTCTTCCACTGCCACATCCTCGAGCACGAAGACGAGGGGATGATGTCGCCGGTGTTCCAGTTCGGTAACACCGAGGGGCTGCGACTGGGCCTGGGCACCACTGCCCAATCGACGCTGGTCGTCAATGGGCAAGGCAACGAGGTCGCGACCATCCAGGCCTTCCCTACCTACACGGGCCCGGTGGTGACCGCGTCCGGTATCGGCACCGCGACCACTCCCGCTGTGTTGCCGAACCCGATTCCCACCACAGCTGATGAGATCAACGCATATTTCAGAACCAACGTCACCAAGGAGACGATGGCCTTTGGTACCGGGGCCGGGGCCACGCGAGTGAAGGTTTATGAGAACGGCTCAACCACCCAAACGGCGGTGTTCAAGGCATTCACGAGTAAGCTCCGCATAGCGGGCGGCGTGAGCCTGGCCGTGGGCGGCGTGAGCCCCAATGGTGCAGCGCGGATCGTGGCCGGCTCCCGCGCCGATGGCCCTGCGGTCGTCCGCCTCTTCGACCCCCAGGGGAACACGATTCGGGACATCCGGGACTTCCTACCCGGCACGTTCCCGAATGGCATCAACGTGTCGGTTGCCGACGTCAACGGCGACAACTACGACGACATCATCGTCTCGGCCCGCTCGGGACGGGAGCCGATCGTCACGGCCCTCGACGGCCGCGACATCGTCAATGGTGTGGCTGACCCAAAGAAGTTGTTCACCTTCGTGGCCGGAAACCCGGAGGACATGGGGGGCGTGCAGGTGGCGGCCGGATATGTGGCGCCATCGTCGGTGCCGAGCTACAAGCCCAACCTGATCACCTCCGCGGAGTCGGGCCAGCAAGCCGGCACGATCTTCGTGTGGAATACGGCCGACCTTGGCGGTGGTTCGCATAGCATGCCGATGGGAGGCGGGATGGCGATGGGGGGCATGTCGATGTCGTCTGCCACAACTTCGACCGATGAACCACCGATGCCGGTGGCGACGTTCCGGCCCTTCGGAACGCGGCGCGGCGCCGTGCAGATCCACTCGACTTACCAGAGCATGCTGGGCGGGCAGGCGAAGCCGGTGATCGCCGCCTGGCAGAGTGGCCGCGAAGTCGCTTTCTCGTCGATCGGTCTCGACAACAAGCCGATGACACAGGTCCGCACGTTCTAGGCCGCACGTTCTAGGCCGCGCGGCGGTGAGCACTCCACGCAGTCTCGATGATGGGTCTCGCACGATGAAACACGCCGTCCCCACCGAAGCAGTTCCGACCAACTGGCCGGACGGCGATTCGTTGCGGCTACGGTGGGTTCCGCTCGCTGGCTTTACCCTCGTGGAGCTGCTGGTGGTGATCGCGATCATCGCCACCCTCATCGGGCTCCTGCTGCCGGCCGTGCAGCAGGCCCGGCAGGCGGCCGCCCGCGCCCAGTGCCAAAGCAACCTGCGGCAGGTCGGCATCGCCCTCTCGTGCTACGCCGACGCCAAAGCCGCCTATCCCTTCGCCTCGGGCAGGCCACGGCCGGGGACGACATCTCATCTTGATGACAGGCCGGTCGACGGCATCGACTACATCCGGCCGCAGTCGTGGGCCATCTCCATCCTGCCGTACATCGAGGAGGGCGCCTTGGCGGCGATGTACGAGGCCTACTGCCTGGCGTGCCCGCCGGAAACGCAGGAGGACAGCGTCGTGGCCGCCACGATCCGGGTCTACAACTCGTGTTCGCGCGCTCCGGGCGGCCTCGACTTTGCGGCCCTCCTCGGCCCCGGGCCGGCGCAGCCCGATCCGGCACGGCGGCTCGACGGGTGGTTCTACGGCTCGGCCCCGACACCGAGCGCCTTTAATGGCGTGCTCGTGCCAGAAGGATTGGGCTGGCTCGAGGACAAGGGCACCTACACGACATCCGTCCGGCAGAAGCCGACACGGCTGCGCGAGGTCACCGACGGCCTGTCGCACACCCTGCTGGTTGCCGAGTGCAACGACTACACGACCGATGACGGCGCCACGTGGACTCTGCCACGCTACTCCTGGCCCTACGTCTGCGACGTCGGTCGCTACACCGGATTTGGTGCGGGGCTCGGGCAGTCGCCCTTGATAACCTCCCTCAAGCCGCGGTCGCGGCTGGGCGGCAACGTGTTTCAGGTTCTAGCCGGTGACGGCAGTGTTCGCGGCATGACCGAGGACATTTCGGCCGACCTGCTCCAGGCCATGGTGAGCCGGTCGGGCGGCGAACTCGTCTCAGCGCCCTGACGCTCCATCGTCGCCCTCACCGAGCCCAGTGGCCTCAATCCGCTGATCAATGCCCTGCAGGTGCGGGCGGTGCCTGAGCCGACGACCTCCGCCCTGGCTGCGGTGGCGGCGACCGCCGGCTGGATCGTCTGGCGACGCCGTGGCCGGACGTCAGCGGCGGCTTCGCGAAGCTGACGGCCGAGCGTCGGAACCTGTCAGCGAACGGTAGAGGGATTCGTGCTCGGCGGCCATGCCCGCCGCCGAGCAGCGTTCCCGGGCGAGCGCGTGGCCGTGGCCGCCGAGGCGGGCGGCCAGCGACTCGTCGTCGAGGATCGCGGTGATCGCACGGGCGAGATCGGCGGGATCGCCCGGCACATGGAGCAGGCCGGCGCGCTCGTCGTCGAGCAGTTCCGGAAACGCCCCGTGCCCCGAGGCAACGACCGGCACGCCCGCGGCCATCGCCTCGATCGCGGAAAGCCCCTTCGCCTCGGCCCGGGGCGTCGGCAGGGCGAAGACGTCGATCGAGGCGAGCAGGTCGAGCTTTGCGTCTCGATCGATCTGGCCGAGCCAGCGAAACCGGTCGGCCACGCCGAGGTCGCAGGCGAGGGCGTGGCAGGCGGCGAGGTAGGCCCGCTCGGTGTCGATCGTCGCCCCGGCGGCAATCACTTCCACGTCGTGCCGTTCAGCCACGATCGGCAGCGCCCGCACGAGCTGATCGAGCCCTTTCTCCGGGCAGCCGCGGGCCAGAAAGCCCACGACGAGTTTGCCGCCGCGCTGCCGGCGACGCGCGGCGAGGTCGGGGGGCGTCGCCGGAAACGAGGCCAGGTCAACGCCATGCGGGATGACGGCGATCCGTTCGGCCGGCACGCCGAGCCTGCCCCCCATGAAGCCCGCGTTGAAGCGATTGAAGGCCACGAATCGGTCCACATCGGCCGCCCGCTCACGGAGCAGGTCGTTGATCCGCGAGCGCTGCGGCTCGGGGATCGAGTCGATGAACACGTCCTCCCCCGAGAGGCTGCAGACGATCCGGGCCCCCGTCGCCCCGCGGATCGACCGGGCAAGGCCGATGAGCAGCACATTCGAAAGATGGACGATGTCGGGCTTCTCCTCGCGGGCCAGCCAGCGGGCGAGCTTCGCCACCTCTTTCCGCTGGTGCCCGAGTTCCCCTTCGAGCGTCGAGGCCGTGAGCGGCCCGAGGTCGGCCGCCTTCGCGCTGCCGGTGCGACCCGAGAGCCACGCAAGCAGGGTCCGCGAGTCGAGTGGCTGATCGAGAAAGCCGGGCGTGTGGCGAAACAGCGGCACGTGCTGCTGCAGCCAGACATTCACGCCCCCCATCACCACCGTCCGTTCGGCGACGTTCTCCTCGTCAGTTGTCGTGGGCACGTAGGCCGGCACGAGGATCGCGTCGCCTCCGCGGGCCCGCAAGGCCTTCACGAGGGCGTTGTCGTGGAGGCACGTGCCGCAGATGCGACCCCCGGCTCCGGCGGTGATATGGACGATCTTCACGAATTCGTGTCACTCGAGGGCTGCCAGGTCCACGCCGGCTGCGGGCGGCCTGCGTTGGCTCGCTGGGGCAGAATAACCCCGCGCTCACCAGCCTCACACCGATCCCTCCGCCGTCCCGCTTTCAGATCAACGGCTCTGAGGTGCGGACACCCTCCAGGTGAATCACGACCAGGGCCAGGTCGGCCGGGGTGATCCCGCTGACGCGGCCCGCCTGGCCCAGTGTCCGCGGTCGGATCCGAGCGAGCTGCTCGCGGGCCTCGGCACGGAGGTGGCGGACCGACGCATACTCGAAGCCTTCCGGGATCGGCCGCTGTGCGTGCTTCCGCTGCCGCTCGATCCGCTCGCGATCGAGCGCCACGTAGCCCGCGTAGCGGATGTCGTTGGCGATCTGTGTGGCCGCCGCGGGCGACACCGTGGCCAGCGACGGCGCCGCCTCGACCGCGGCGGCCCAGGTGAACTCGGGCCGCTTGAGCAGGTCGGCGAGCGATGTGCCGCCGACACGATGCGTCGCGAGCGTCGCCAGCGTGGCCTCGATCTCGGCGTGCTTGGCCGCGAGCCGCTCCACGCGATGCGGCTCGGCGAGGCCATACCGGGCGGCCAGCGGCGTGAGCCGGCGATCGGCGTTGTCGTGCCGGAGGGCGAGCCGGTGCTCGGCGCGGCTGGTGAACATCCGGTAGGGCTCGTCCACGCCGCGGGTCACGAGGTCGTCCACCAGGACACCGATGTAGGAATCCTCCCGCTCGAGCACGAGCGGCTCCCGGCCGGCGGCGGTGAGCGCCGCGTTGGCCCCGGCCACGAGCCCCTGTGCCGCCGCCTCCTCGTAGCCGGTCGTGCCGTTGATCTGACCGGCGAAGAAGAGTCTGCGGGCACGCTTGCTCTCCAGTGTGGGCAGGCACTGATCGGGCGGGCAGTAGTCGTACTCGACGGCATAGCCGTACCGCATGATCCGCGCCTGCTCGAGGCCGGGCACCAGGCGGATCATCGCGTCCTGCACGTCGCGGGGCAGGCTCGTGGAGATCCCGTTGACGTAGATCTCCCTCGTATGTCGCCCCTCGGGCTCGAGGAAGAGCCGATGGCTTTCCTTATCGGCGAAGCGGACGACCTTGTCTTCGGTGCTCGGATAGTAACGGGGCCCCCGCGACTCGATCTGGCCCGTGAACATCGGCGCGCGGTGGAGGT
>QWQL01000192.1 GCA_003670825.1 Planctomycetota bacterium | reverse complement strand
GCCACTGGATCAACCTCGGCCTCGCCCTGGTCACGCTGCTGCTGATCTGGGGACTCTGCACGAACCCGCAGTCGGTCATTCTCTACTGGCTGCTCGTGATCGTGGGCAGCATCCTCGGCTGCACGCTGACCATGCCGATCGGCGGGGCCGACATGCCGGTCGTGATCTGCCTGCTCAACAGCTACTCCGGCCTGGCGGCGGCCGCCGCCGGCTTCGTGATCGATAACCCCGTGCTCGTGATCGCCGGCTCGCTCGTCGGGGCCAGCGGCCTGATCCTCACAGCGATCATGTGCCAGGCGATGAACCGGTCGCTCGTGGGAGTGCTGTTCGGCGGCCTGGGCACGACGACGGTGGTGACCGACGACGACGTCTACGCCGGCAAGGTGAAGAGCGCGAGCGCTGAGGAGATCGCAATGGTGCTCGAGGGCGCCAGCCGCGTGGTGATCGTGCCGGGCTACGGCCTGGCGGTCGCCCAGGCCCAGCATGCCGTCCGCGAACTGGCCAACGCCCTCGAAAAACGGGGCACGACCGTCGAGTACGCGATCCACCCCGTGGCCGGCCGCATGCCCGGCCACATGAACGTGCTCCTCGCCGAGGCCGACATCCCCTACGAGAAGTTGCGGGAAATGGACGACATCAATCCCACGTTCCCGGAGACCGACGTGGCCATCGTGATCGGCGCCAACGACGTCGTGAACCCGGCGGCCCGCACCGATCCGCAGAGCCCGATCGCGGGAATGCCGATCCTCGACGTCGACAAGGCGAGGACGGTGGTGGTGGTGAAGCGGTCGCTCTCGCCGGGCTTCGCGGGCATCCCCAACCCGCTGTTCGCCGCCGACAACACGCTGATGTACTTCGCCGACGGAAAAAAGGCAGTGCTCGACCTCACGGCGGCGATCCAGCGTGGCTAGACCTTTCCTGATTTCCAGCTCCCTGAGAGTGAACGAGAGGCGAACGGGTAGGCGAAGGGATCGGCGTGAGGATGGCGAGCGTGGGCCCCCGCAGCCCGGCGAGACAACTCATGCCGTCCCGCCGCCGGAGTTGGGCAAGCCAGCCTGCCTACCGCCGGGAAGGTCCGACTGACCGGTGAAATGGCATGGCTCGTCAGCCGATGGTCCTGCTAGCCTCTCGCCCACTCGACCGCACCATCACATCCACGAGAGACCTTCCTCCATGGCTCCGTCGCTAACCCACCGCGTGTTTATCTTCACCGCCCTCCTGGTCGCCGGCATCGCCGTGGGGGCGGCCACTGCGAGCGGCCAGCAGCCAAACCCAGGCGACGCGATCGTGGGCGACTGGCGGCCCGCCGATATCAATGTCACTGTGCGGATCTTCCCGGCCAACGGCCAGTATCTTGGCGGTATCGTTAAGGCTGACAACCAGGAGATGGTCAACAAGGAGATGCTCCGGGGGATCACGTTTGACCCCAACACGACCACCTGGAAGGGCGAAGTATTCGCGCTCAAACGCGGTCAGTTCGTCCCGATGACCATCCGGACCACGCCGGCCGGCTTCGAGATGGTGGCGGGCTCGGGCATCATGTCGAAGACGATCGAGTGGGTGCGGGTGCAGTAGGCCGCGCTGCGGCCTGGCAGCCGCCTGGGGGGCGTCAGAGAGCCTGCCCGTTGAGCACGAGGTTTGATGGCAGGCTGGCTGTCGCGGTCGATCCCTGGAAGCCAAACGCGATCTCCGCACCGGCGGCGATCGTCGCATTCCACGGGGCATTACGGACCACGTAGCGCCGACCGACATGGCTCACGATCAGGCCGTTCCAGAGGTTCGTGATCTCCGCCTCGAGGTCAAACTCCAGCGTCCAGCCGTTGATCGCGGCGGCCGTGCCATTCCTGATCTTCACGTCGGCGGTGGAGCCTCCCTGCCAGCTGTTGGTGAGCGTCGCCGTGACGGCGATACCCGTCACGGGGGCCGGCGTCGCACCGCCTCCCCCGCCGCCGGCAGCCCTGGCCGCAGGCCGAGCCGGAACTGCGCCTCGCGCCAATAGGAGGTGCCGGTGCCGGGCGCGATCGAGTTCCCCGCGAAGTCGACCGTCACCGCATAGATCCTGTTCGCGGCATCCCAGGCCTGGAGCGAGCCGACGCGGCCCCCCTGAACGTAGTTACTCGTCACCTGCACGTCGGCCACCGTCAAGCCGGCCGTGTAGACCTCCGAGAGGTCGACGAAGTAGACAAACGAGAGACTCGACGAGGCCCGTGACGGTTGTCGAAGGGTGCTGAAATGCTGCCGTCGTAGATACCGCTCGCCCCGCGATGGTGAGGGTTCTTCGGCGGGTTCGTGCCATAACCGACCACGTAGCTTCGCCCAGCGGGATTGTCGCCGAGCATGTAGCGGATCTGGCGGACGGCGAAGTCGTGGTAGCGACCGTCGTGGTCGCGGACGGTGTCGGCGTACACGAGTGCCATGAACGAGGTGTTGGCCGCGTATCGCAGCGACCCCCAGGTATCGAGGAAGGCGAGGCCGCCGGCCGTGGTCCGAACCTTGCCGTCGGCGCCGCCGACCGTCCACCAGTCGAGCCAGCGCTCGGCCTCCAGGCGGTACATCGCCTGCCCGGTCTTGGCCGCGAGCAGCACCGCCGACCCGTAGACCTTGTCGTCCCAGGCCTGCGTCCATTGGAGCGTCTGGCCTGCGAGCTGTGTGTCGTAGACGGCCACGGCCTTGTCGAGCCAGGCCTGCTCTCCCGTCGCCGTGTGCAGCCAGAGCGCGGCCCAGCAGAGCTCGTCGTGGTAACCGCTAAACGAGTTGTAGAACGCCGCCGCGTCGGGAATGCTCTCGGAATACCTGCCGCGGTAGGTATCGGCGAAGGAATAGAGCTGCCGCGCATGCACGAGCAGCGTGTCGGCGTAGGCGGCGCTGGTGGGGCGGAAGGCGACACTCGCCGCCGCGAGGATAAAGCAACACCCCTTCTGTAAATCCGGGTTTTCAGAGGTGGGTCATCTGGCTTCCATGGTCAGGTAGGCACGTTCAGTTTCCCGGTCGTGACTGATCTCGGAGAGGACGGCGGAGGTGAGCGGCAGGCACGCGGGGGACGGTGAGGGCCCCAGGAACGGTCTCCTCGATCCAAACTTCTCGAACGTCTGGCAAACGCCGTTGCGAGGTGGCATGGGCGACCCCTTCCACCCCCGCTGCCCGCGTGGCGGGGAATCGCTCCGCGGCGACCAGCCGCAAGAGAACTTGCCTTTGGAGTCAAGTAAGACAAAAATGTAAAGTATAGCGATTTGTCCCTTATAATGAGGGTTATTTTGCCTTTGATCCCACCGTTCGGTCCCGATGGGCTTTTGCCGCCAGGCGACTACGAGGCGACGTTCGATGAACTTCGGCGGTCGATCCTGGTCGGGGGGCCGGTGGGGCCATCCGCTTCCCCGACCTGGGATGCCGCATGGCGCGGACAACTCGTCGACAATCTCGAACGGCTGACGCGACAACTCTGGCAGGTGGGAATCCGCGAAGTCTATGCCGATGGATCATTCGCGGAGGACAAAGACCACCCTAACGACGTCGATGGCTATTTCGTCTGCGCACTCGATCTGCTTGCGTCGGGCCGACTCGAACGAGAGCTGAATCTGATGGACCCTGACAAGGTTTAGACCTGGTCGCCGGCATCGCGGCGGCCATACCGTGGGTATCCCAAGCTCCAGCTTCCCATGTGGCATCGGTATCGCGTGGAGCTGTATCCGCATGTGCCGGCGTTGGGAGGCGGTTGTGGCATCCGCGACCGGCATGGACACGAACTGGAGTTTCCTGCGGCATTCCGCCAATCGCGGCGTGACGGTTCGCCGAGAGCGATCGTGAAGCTGCTCAAAGGAGGCAATCCATGATTCACAACGAGAAGGAATATGCAGAGGCCATCAACCGTCTCACGGAGGAGAACGACCGCCTCTCGCTGTATCGGAAGCGGCTTAAGGAGGAAGGAATCTCGGCGGAGGCGGTCCAGCGCGTGGTCGATCCGATGGAGTCGTTCCATCTTCAACTGAAGGAAGAGGTCGAGAGCTACGAAAGACTCAAGCGCCGCGAGTTTGATGAGCTCGACAACTTTCGTGGCTTCGGGCACATGTTGATTTCGCTGCGCATCGCGCAGGGAATCACGCAGCGGGAATTGGCAAAACGCCTCGGCGTACACGAATCGCAGGTCTCGCGGGACGAACGGAACGAGTATTTCGGCATCACGCTCGAGCGAGCGATGAAGGTACTCACGGCGTTGCATGTGCGCCTGCGGACGACTGTGGAGATCGAGACGCCACCCCGCGAAATGGCGGCGGTGTGAGGTAAATCGGGACGGGAGCGACCATTCGGTTCCGTCGCACGACGCCGCAAAATGCTCGTTCTCTCCATGGCCCGCCCGATAGGGCGGTGCTTCCAGGCGGCGGAACGCCGCCGCATGCCGGACGAAGCCGCGGGGTGGCATGCCGCATCAGGTCGCCAAGGCAGCGGCGACGTGCCCGAGATCGGCTTGACGGAGGACGTCACATCTGTACACTTACGAAGTCAGATCGCGGCGGCTGTATGACGGGCATTTCTGATGAACACGTTCCAGATCTTCGAGCAGTTCCGAGGCCCGCTCGGCGAGGAGGCGGCCAAGGCGCTCGCGCAGACGCTCGGCGCGATGTTCGCGGAACTCAAGGACTCGGTGACCAAGGAGGATTTCCGGATTCTCCGAGAAGCCTCCGATGCGAACTTCACACGGATCGATTCCGTTCTCGAGCGGTTGGCTGACGCACAGGCTCGCACGGAACAGTCGCTCCAAGAACTGACAGCGGTCGTGAGGGGGCTCGTCATCCGCACCGACCGGCACGAAGGCGACCTGCTGGAACTGAGGTTTCAGCGGCGGCTTCCTTCGTACCTAGGGCTGTACCTCCGTCGAGCCAAGGTGCTACAGCCGGCGGACCTGCTGGATGAAGTTGAGGCGAAACTGGATCGGCCGGAGGTCGAGGATTACCTCCGCGCCGACGTGCTCGCGCAGGGCCTGGTGGACGACAAGCCGACATATGTGATTGGCGAGGTGTCGTACACGGCCGACGCCGACGACGTGGAGCGGGCCGCCCGCCGCGCCGCCCTCCTTCGCAAGGCCGACTTGCCGGCCGTCGGTCTCGTCGCCTGCGAGTCGGTCCACCCGCAGACGATCGCCTACGCTCGTGAGCAGGGAGTACGAGTCGGGGCCAGAGGACGCTTCGTTGACGAAAAAGAGGGCACCTCCGGGGCCGGCAACGCGGCCCTTCAGCCGGAGCCGTGGGCTCCGAGACGTTAGGCTCGGTGTCACGACCAGGCGGTGGCGATCATAGACGACGGTTTCGTGTCACGGCGGCCGCCCACAGCCGCCCGCCCGAGACTCGGCGCCGTCTCCTTTCTGCACCGCTTCGGCTCGGCGGCGGGTTTTCCATCGACGCCAGCGCAGGGCGTTTCGAGAAACCGTCTCCTGACGCCCGGGCCGCTCCTCCCGAGGCTTATGAGTCGCTCATCAGCCGTATCACCGGTGCCGAAGTGCCATTGACCGGGCTATCCTTGTCGCAGTGGCAACGCGGGTGAGTAGACTTTTGGTTGAGGAGTGCCCATGACGACTGTGACGTTGCAGATGCCCGACGAAGTTTTCGCAGCGATGCGGGAAGACCCGACTCATTTTGGCAGTGAACTGCGGCTGGCGGCCGCGATGAACTGGTATCGCAGGGGCGCGATTTCCCAGGAAGTGGCGGCGAGCGTCGCGGGGCTCGACCGAACCGATTTCCTATTGGCCCTTGCTCGGCACGGAGAGGACTCGTTCCACGTCAGTCTCGACGAGCTTGCCCGTGAGATCGCCGATGGCTGAGGTGTGCATCGTCAACGCATCGCCGCTCATCTTTCTCAGTCGAGCCGGGCATCTGCCGCTGTTGCGGAGTGTCGCGGCACACGTGTGGGTTCCGCACGCTGTGGCCGGTTGTGGAGGATCTGCTTCGCGGCGGCATGTTCCTGTCGCGGCCGCTACTCGACCGTGCCTTGGCACTCGTTGGCGAATAGCTGCGCCCACCCTGCCGCCTGAGTGCGGTCATTCACGGCGGGTTTGCGTAGCACGTTCGCGACGTGCTCCTTCACGGTCTCGACACTGATATCGAGCGACCGGGCAATCTCGTCGTTGGAAAGCCCGAAGGTGACGTGGGAAAGAACCTGCGATTCCCGGGGCGGCTTGCCGGAGTCGCGAGCAGGGCGCGCTGGCCGGTTTTGGGTTACCCCGATGGCCGCAGCACGGCCGCCCAGAGCGAATCGGAGACGAGCAGGCCGTCGCGGGTGAGACGAATGCGGCGGCCATCGTCTTGGGCGAGGTCGCCCGCCAACCAGCGTTCGAGGGCCGGGCCGATGAGACTGTCGGCGTCGAGACCGGTCGCCAGGCGAAACGCCTCGCGGTCGATGCCGTCGCGCCGCCGGAGCCCGACCACGAGACGCTCGCGGGCTGCCTCGTCGTCGCTCATGGCATCGACGTCGCCCGTAGAATCCCCGCCGCCCAGCACCTTGTTCATCCACGTGGTGGTGGACCGATGGTTCGTCGTCCGGGTGCGGCCGTCAAACCTCGCGGCCCCCGGACCAAACGCCTCCCATGGGCGGCAGTCCCAGTAGGCCTCGTTGTGGCGACAGCGGGCCCCCGGCTTCGCGAAGTTCGAGACCTCGTAGTGCTCGAAGCCCGCCGCCTCGAGCCGGTCGATCGCGGTTTCGAACATCGCCCGCTCGAGTGGCTCGTCGACGGGCCGTAGAAGGCCCTTCGTTCGCTGCGACTCAAAGGCCGTGCCCTTCTCCCATGTCAGGCAGTAGACCGAGACGTGCTGCACGCCGAGGGCGATGGCGGCATCGAGGTCGGCCTCCACGGCGGCGAGCGACTGGCTTGGCGCGGCGGTCATCAGATCGAGGCTCACTGCAAAGCCGGCGGCATGCAGGCGATCGGCGGCGCGGCGAACGTCATCGGGCGAGTGGTCGCGATCGAGGGCGGCGAGCGTCGTGGCATCGAGCGATTGCCCTCCGAGGCTGACCCGCGTCACACCACAACCGCGCAGCGCCGCCACGAGCTCCGCGGTGACGTCGAGCGGATTGGCTTCGACCGACACCTCCGCTTCGGCGCCGGGCAGGAGCCGCGACCCGAGCAGATCAAACAGCCGAGTGAGCCCCGCCGGCCCGAGATGCGAGGGCGTCCCGCCGCCGAGATAGAGGGTGTCGAGCGGCAGCCGCGCCGAATCGCCATCCGGCACAATGCCTCGACCCAGGCGTTCGAGTTCGCGACCGATCGCCAGCAGGTAGCGGTCGATCAGGTCGTCGCGGCCGGCCACGAGCGTGAAGTCGCAGTAGCCGCACCGGTGCCGACAGAACGGCACGTGGACGTAGGCAGACCGCGGCGGCGTCGGGAGGTGCATGCTCTCATCGTAACGGGACCTGTCGGCCGCAACCACGAAGGGCGGCCCTCGGGCTTCGCCCTCCGTGTCAGCCCGCGGCCGCGAACATCAGAGCCAGATGTGCAGCCGGCCGTCGAGCATGTCGGGGAGCTTCTTGGCGAGGATTCGGCGAATACGGTCGTCGGTGTATCGCGTCGAGAAGTGCGTGGCGATCACCACCTCGTTGCGAAACCGCTCGCGACGGGCCAGGAGATCGTCGAGGTGCATGTGGCCGAACTTGTGAATTTTCTCCTTGCGGTGGCTGTGCGCCACGAACGTCAGTTCGGTGATCAGCACCTGCGCCTCGAACATCGCCGGGCAGCGGTCGAGGCCCTCCGGGGAACTGTCCCCGAGGTAGGCCACCAGCGGCGTCCTGATCTCGTGCGTGACGTCTACCCCCGACAGCCTGAGGTCGCGGATCTTGTCCCCCGGCAGCCCCGCGTAGTCGTGCTTCAGCTTCCGCCGTCGATCCCAGACCACGTAGCCAACGCTCGGGATCGTGTGGCAGGTTTCCGACACGGTCACGACATGCTCCCGCGAGAGTTCGATCTCGTCACCGGGCCGTGCGGGCAGCAGGGTGCAGGGCAGCCGGCCACGATCGAGCCGTGACACCGCCTTGAGGAGCCGCTCGATCGGCTCGATCGCCGTCTCGGGAACGTAGATCGTCGGCGGCTCCATCTTCATCATCCGCCGCCGGGCCACGTACACGGGGAGCGCGGCGATGTGGTCGAGGTGGGTGTGGGTGATGAACCACGTAGCCGTCGCCATGAAACCCCACGGCTGGGAACCCAGGTCGAAGCCGAGCTTGAGCTCGGGAATCCGCCAGCAGCTCTGCACGGCGGCCCGCGAGTAGCCCTCGACGGTGAGACCCTTGTGAACGAGGGTGCGGTACGGCGAGTTGTCGATCATGCTGTGTCGCGGGGCGGGTTCGATGGGAGAGGCAGGGTCGATGCGGTCGCGGGCTGCCGGGGCGGGGCCGGCTCGAGCCAGATTTCGTCGAACAGTTTGTCCTGCCGGGTGGCGATCGCGCCGCGGCGGACGAGCTCCAGGGCCGCCAGAAAGATACCGACGATCCGCGACCGAGGCATATCGTCGTCGAAGAGTTCCGTGAACGCCACCCTGCCCCGCTCCGCCACGAGCGCCTCGATCCGGGCGGCATGGGTCTCGATCGGAGTATCGTCGTGGACGATCTGCCGTGGCCGCCGCTTCTCCCGCTTCACCATCACCCGCGTCATCGCGCCGACGAGGTCCCAGGCATGCACGTCGGCGATCGTCACCTCGGCCGGGCCCCCTCGGGCCGCCGGCTCGTCGGCCGCATGCCGGGCGAACCGCAGCTCCCACTGCCGCGCCCGATCCTCGAGCATGGTCGCGGCGTCGCGGTACTGCTTGTACTCCAGCAGTCGCTGCACGAGGTCCTCACGAACGAGTTCGACCGGCTCCTCGGTCTCCTCGGGGCGGGGTACGAGGGCTCGCGCCTTGATTTCCAGGAGCACGCTGGCGAGCTCCACAAACTCCCCCACCTGGTCGATGGCCAGATCTTCGAGCACGTCGAGGTAGGCGATGAACTCGCCGGCGATCACCGCGATCGGCACCTCTGTCACATCCACCTCGTGTTTTTTCACGAGGTACAGCAGGAGGTCCATCGGACCGGAGAAGACGTCGAGATCGACCTTGAACTCCACAAGCGTCCTCGCCGTCGTCTCGTAGCTCTGCCGCCGGTCACCAGGCTCTGATCATAGGGGAGCCCCGGCCGCTGCTGAACGCCGGAATCGGCGGTACACTCCACCCCATGGAAACCGACCGACTCTGGGCGCCCTGGCGACTGGGCTACGTGCAGGGCAGCGTGGCCGAGGAGCCCGCGGTCGACATCGACTGCTGGCGACCGGGGGCCGATCAAGACTGTTTCCTCTGCCGGGCGGCCGCGGCCGCGGCGGCCTCCGACCGGGTGCTGGGCGTCGTGGAGCGGACGCCGCTGTGCCTCGTGGTAACCAATCGCTTTCCGTACGCCAACGGCCATCTGCTGGTGTCGCCCCTCGACCACCTGGCCTCCCTCGCCGACCTCTCGACGGAGCAGACACTCGACCTCCAGGAGCAGATCGCGCGGTGGTGCGGCCTGATCTCGCGGTCGATGCAGGCGCAGGGCTTTAACGTGGGACTGAACCTGGGCGCCGTGGCGGGCGCAGGTGTTCCGGGTCACCTCCACTGGCACGTCGTGCCCCGCTGGAGCGGCGATGTCAACTTCATGCCGTCCATCGCCGGGATCCGGGTGCTGCCGCAGGCGCTCGACGCACTCTGGGAACAGCTGACGACGGTCGCCGCGGAGCCGCATCCATGACCGCCGCCGGCTGGAGCCAGCCCGACTGGCAAACCCGGGAGCAGCTCCTGCTCGCCCCCTGGGCGATGCATGGCGTCGACACGGCCGGCCGGGTCCATCCCGAGCCCCCACACCAGTTCCGCAGCCCCTACCAGCGTGACCGCGACCGGATCGTCCACTCCGCGGCCTTCCGCCGGCTCGCACACAAGACCCAGGTCTTCACTGGCTACCACGGCGACTACCACCGCAGCCGGCTGACGCACACGCTGGAAGTGACGAGCATCGCCCGGACGCTCGCGCGGGCCCTCGCGCTCAACGAAGACCTGGTAGAGACGCTCGCCCTCGCCCACGACATCGGCCATCCGCCGCTGGGCCATGCCGGGGAAGACACGCTCGCCAACCTGCTCCGCGACGAGGGGGGCTTCAATCACAACGCCCAGGCGCTGCGGATCATGGAGGTGCTGGAGAGCCGGTATCCGGAGTTTCCAGGGCTCAACCTCTCCCGCGAGGTGCTCGACGCCCAGGCCACGCGAAAGAAGGACGGCACCGCCCCCGCTCCACTGCTGGAGGCCCAGGTCGTCGACGCAGCCGACTCGATTGCCTACGACACGCATGACGCCGATGATGCGGTTGAACTCAAGCTGGTCACGCTCGACGAGCTCCTCGAACTGCCGCTCGTCGCCGACGCGGCCCGCCGCGTCGAGGCCCGGCACGGCCGGCTCGAGGGCACCGAGGCGCGGCGGGCAATCCTCCACGAGCTCGTCGATTTCCAGGTCGCGGAACTGATCCGCACGTCGCGACACGCCATCGAGTCGCTCGACGTCGACTCCGTGGCCCGCGTGCGGCAGGTGTTTCGCGGTGACGGCCCCGTGCCTCCCCGCCGGATCATCGCGCACGACGCCGCGACTGCCGCCGGCAAGCGGCAGCTCGAGCGTTTCCTATTCGAGCGCGTCTACCGCAGCGACCGCGTGCTGGAGATGCGGGTGCCGGCGCAGCAGAAGCTGACGGAACTCTTCGAGTGGTACGCCGCCCGCCCCGACGAACTGCCCGCAGGCTACCGCCATCGGGCCGCCACCTACGGCGTCGGCCGCAGTGCGGCGGATTACATCGCGGGGATGACCGACCGCTACCTCGAGGTCGACCACCGGCGGCGGCTGTCGGGGGGCTGATCCGGTTGGTGGGTGAGCCGCTAACCGGCATGCCGGATCGCGCTGGTCTCGAGAACGTCGGCCGGCGCGGGGCTTCTCCAAGACAGGGGGTCGGGCGGGCGCTGGGGTATCACGTCACTCCCGCTGAAGGTGGGCTTGGCTCGCTGCTCTTGGTAAACTCTCGATCCTTGAAAGACCCCGGATTCTCTCCCCGTCGGCGATTCGGCCATGGCGCTCTTCATTCTCCGCGCGATCTTCGTGATGGTGTCGATGGGGATCGCCGTGCTGATCTTCAACTCACCGGCCGTTCAGGCCTCGCCGACGTGGGTGCCGTGGGCGATCCTCACGGGCATGGTCGTGCTGCCGCTCACGGTCATCGGCCTCGACGGCATGATCCGGCGGAAGGATCTGACGACGATCACGGCCGTCTACTTCGGACTGCTGGTTGGCGTGTTCGTCACCTACGTCACCCTCCTCGCCCTCCAGCCGATCCTGCCGCTGAGCCCCAACGACCCGCTCCACTCCTGGCTCCCGCTCGTGCTGGGCAGCGTGCTGTGCTACCTCTGCACGAGCCTGCTGATTCAGACCCGCGACGACTTCCGATTCCTGATCCCCTACGTTGAGTTCGCCCGCGACGTCCGCGGCCTCCGCCCCAACGTGCTCGACTCCACCGCCATCGTCGACGGCCGGATCGCCGACCTCGCCGAGGCGGGCGTGTTTGAGAGCCGCTTCGTGGTGCCCTCCTTCGTGCTCGACGAACTCCAGGCGGCTGCGGAATCGAACGACCGCCAGCAACGCACCCGCGGCCGCCGGGGGCTCGACGTGCTCGCCCGGCTCCGCGAGAACGACGCCGTCGACATCGACGTGATCACTCCTCGCCAGGAATCGCACGACGAACTCGCGATGGAGACCCGGGTGGTCGATCTGGCCCGTGAGCTCGGGGGCCGGGTGGTCACGATCGATGCCAGCGCCGCCAAACTCGCCGGCGTGCGGTCGGTGCCCGTGATCAACGTCAACGACGTGGCCCTCGCCTTGAAGCCAACCTTCATGCCGGGCGATGCGGTGAGCGTGCGGCTGGTCAAGGCCGGGGAGGAGCCCGACCAGGGCATCGGCTACCTCGAGGATGGCACGATGGTGGTCGTCGAAAACGGCCGCGAGCAGATCGGTCGTACCGTCCGGGCACATGTCACCAGCACGCTCCAGACCTCGGCCGGCCGCCTCGTGTTCGCGCGGCCTGCCTGATCGGGTTCGCCGCGGGTCCGCCGTCGAGTTCCATCGGCCATGCCCACTCCCCACCGCATTCTGATCGCCGTCAGCGTGCTCGCCGCCGTGGTCATCGGAGGCAGCGAATCCAGCCGCACCGCAGAGGATCCTGCCACCGACCATCCTGGAGCCGAACATCCCGGAGCCGCCATCTATCGCGAGCACTGCGTGCGGTGCCACGGCCCGGGGGGGCTCGGCACGGCCAACCACCCCGACCCGCTCGTTGGCGACCGGTCGATCAGCCAACTCGCGGCCTCCATCGACGAGACCATGCCCGAGGAAGATCCGGCGCTGGTGACGGGGGAGGCAGCCTGGCAGGTGGCCGACTACATCCATCGCTCCTTTTACTCCGCGGTCGCTCGCGACCGCCACCGGCCGGCCCGCGTGGAGCTTTCCCGACTGACGGTGCGGCAGCACCGCCACGCCCTCGCCGACATCGTCGGCAGCTTCCGCGACGAGCCGCCCGCCGCCGATGCGGCCCGAGGGCTCACGGGGGAATACTTCAAGACCGGCGGGTTTGACCGCGACAAGGGGCTGGTGTTCGAACGAATCGACCCGACGGTCGCCTTCGACTTCGGCACGTCGGGGCCCGAGGAGGGCAGGTTCGAGCCGACGCGGTTCGCGATCCGCTGGACGGGCGGGATCGTGCCCACGGAGACGGGGGTGCACGAGTTCGTGATCCGCACCGAGCATGCTGCGAAGCTCTCGCTGAACGGCGGCCGGAAAGAGCCGGCGGTGATCGATGCCGCCGTCAAATCGGGAACCGACACGGACTACCGGGGGTCTGTCTTCCTGCTCGGTGGCCGCCACTATCCGCTCGTGCTCGAGTTCTGGAAGGCGAATCAGGGCGTCGACAAGCACGACGCACCGCCGGCAACACCGCCGACGCCGGCCTCGATCCGGCTGCTCTGGAAGCCCCCGCACGGCGTGTTCGAGACGGTGCCGGCGCGGGTGCTGCTGCCGCGCGAGGCGCCGCGGGTCTTCGTGCTCGCCACCCCGTTTCCTCCCGACGACCGATCGATCGGCTATGACCGCGGCACGAGCGTGTCGCCGGAGTGGTTCGAGGCCACGACGGCCGCCGCGATCGAGACGGCCGACCATGTGCTCCGCCACGTCGACCGACTCGCCGGGGTCGGCCGCGACGCGGCCGACCGGGAGGCGAGGCTGCGGTCCTTCGCCGCCGCCTTCGCCGAACGGGCCTTCCGCCAACCGCTTTCCGACGACCTTCAAGCCCTGGTCGTCGACCGGGCGTTTGCCGACGCACCCGACCTCGATACGGCCCTTCACCGGTCGCTCCTGGCGGTGCTCGGCTCGCCACGGTTCCTGTTCCGGGAATCCGGCGACAACGATGCTTTTGCGACGGCGGCCCGGCTGTCGTTCGGCCTCTGGGATTCGATCCCCGACGGCCCCCTCTGGGAGGCCGCGGCCCGGGGAGACCTGGCCACCGCCGACCAGATCCGCAGCCATGCGCAGCGGATGGTGCAGGACCGGCGAACCCGGGCCAAGGTCCGCGACTTCCTGTTCTCGTGGCTGCGAGTCGATCTCGGCCCGGAACTCGCCACGGATTCCGCCCACCATCCCGAGTTCACGCCCGACGTGGCGGCCGACCTGCGGACGAGCCTCGAACTCTTCCTCGACGACGCCGTCTGGACCAACGGCGACTTTCGCCACCTGTTCACCGCCGACGAGCTGCCCATCAATGGCCGGCTCGCGCCGCTCTACGGCGCCACGCTGCCAGCCGAGGCCGACTTCACCCGCGTGCGGCTCGACGACGGCCGCCGCGGCGGCCTGCTCTCGCACCCCTATCTGATGAGTGTCCTCTCGTATCCCGCCTCCACGTCGCCGATCCATCGCGGCGTCTTCCTGGCCCGCAGCGTGCTTGGCAACACCCTGCGGCCCCCGCAAGAGGCAATCGCGCCGGTGCCACCGGAGCAGCAGCCCGACCTCACGACCCGTGAACGGGTGGCCCTGCAGACGAGCGCCTTCGCCTGCCAAACCTGCCACACCATGATCAACCCGCTCGGCTTCGCGCTGGAGGAGTTTGACGAGATCGGTCGGTACCGCACTGCCGAGCCGGTGGCCGACGGCCCGCGGGCGATCGACGCCTCGGGCTCCTACCGGCCCCGCGAGGGCCCGCCGGCGACGTTCCACGGCGGCCGCGAACTCGGCGCCTACGTGGCCGGCAGCCGCGATGCCCAGGAGGCCTTCGTGCAGGCGGTGTTTCATGCCCTCGTGAAGCAGCCCGTGCGGGCCTGGGGCGGCGACACGCTCGAAGGCCTGCGGCGGTCGTTCGCGGCATCGGGATTCGAGATCTGCCGGCTGCTCGTCGATATCATGGTGGTGGCGGCGATGCCGCCACGACACGACGTCGCCTCCCTCCCCGCCCCGGAGCGCTCTCCATGATCGTGCCCGGCATGATCCCGCGCCGCGCCCTGCTGCGGCGGCTCGGCATTGGCTCCGCGGTGCTGCCCTTCCTGGGCAACCTCCCGAGCCTCGCCGCCTCGGCGCCGGCCGCGAGGCAGCGGCTCGTGGTCGTGTTCAGCCCCGATGGCGTCGTGAAGCAAAACTTCTGGCCGTCCGAGCCGGGTAGCTTCGCCGATCGCGATCTCCCGCCGATCCTCGGGCCATTCGCCCCCTTCAAGGACCGCCTCCTCACACTCAAGGGCATCGACAACAACGTGCTGGGGGACGGCGACGGCCACATGCGCGGCATGGGCTGCCTGCTCACGGGTATCGAGCTGTTCCCCGGCAACATCCAGGGAGGCAGCGACACGCCGGCCGGCTGGGCGAGCGGGATCTCGATCGACCAGGAGATCCGCAACCATCTCCAGGCGTTCCCGGCCACGGAGACCCGCTTTGGCTCGCTCGAGTTCGGCGTCCTCGTGCCCCACAAGGCCGACACCTGGACGCGGATGGTCTACGCGGGGCCCAACAAGCCCATCGCCCCGATCGACGACCCGTACCAGATGTTTGCCAAGCTCTACGGGAGCATGAAAGACCGCGAGAGCATGCGGAGCGTGCTCGACGAGGTCCACGAGGATCTGGCCCGGATCACCGCCACGCTCCCGGCCGAAGACCGGCGCATCCTCGAGGAGCACGCGACGCTCGTCCGCAGCCTGGAGCGAAACCTCGCCGACCAGCGTGCCGCCGTGGCCCACCCCGTGCCGGTGCTCGAGCAGGGCGTCGTCGAACAGAACGACCAGATGCCGCGGATCAGCCGGATGCAGATCGAACTGCTGGTGTCGGCACTGGCCGCCGACTTCACCCGGATCGCCACGCTGCAATACACCAACTCCGTTGGCCAGCCTCACATGAAGTGGCTGGGCGTCGACGAGGGCCAGCACGAACTCTCCCACGAGCCCAACTCCAACGCGGCGGCGCAGGAGAAGCTGACGAAGATCAACACCTGGTACGCCGAAGAGATCGCCCACCTGGCGAAGCGGCTCGCCGACACGCCCGAGCCGGGCGGCGACGGCTCGCTCCTCGACCACACGACGATCCTCTGGACCAACGAACTCGGCGAGGGCAACTCGCACTCCCGCGACGACATTCCGTGGGTGCTCATCGGTGGCGGCCTCGGTTTTGCCACGGGCCGCGCGGTGGAGTTTCCGGGCGTGCCGCACAACCGCTTCCTCCTCGCGCTCGCCCACGCCATGGGGCACACGGGCCTCGTGCGGTTCGGCAACCCCGACCATTGCGGTGAGGGCCCGCTCACGGGCCTTGCCTGACCGGCGGACAGCCATCATGCTGCCCGCGGCATGACCGTTCCTCCGCACCCCGCCGACGCCCCAACCCGAGCCGTGGCGACGATCGCAGCGGCACGGCGGGTGCTCGTCACCGGGTTGGTTGGCGGCGATGCCGACACCGCGGTGGCCGCCTGCGACCTGGCCGAGGCGATCGGGGCGGCCATCGATCCAGGCGGACCGGAAACGGCGCGGATCGCGGGACCGATCGCAGCCCGCATCGGCGGCGTGACGGCCGCCCGCGAAGAACTCCGCGACCGGGCTGATCTCGTGCTCTTCTGGTTCTGCGATCCGGAGCGGATCGAACCCGGGTTTATCGCGCGGTTCGTGACCGGAGCCGGGCCCCATTTCCCGCCCGGCGGGCCGCCCTCGCCAGCCGAGCGGCGCACGTTCGCCGTCGGCCCCGCCGACGTGGTGCCCGCGGGCCCGGGGCATCGGCATCTCCGCGTGCCCGAGGCGGCCGCGATCGACACGGCCCGACTGCTCGAGGCCAGGTGTTCATCACTCCCCGTGGATGATGCGGCCGGCGACCGTGCCGCGCAGGAAGCCGCCCTGATCCTCGCCCCCGCCGTGGCCGCCGCGAGGTGCGTGGCGATCGTGACGGACTGGTCTGACGACCCAGTCGGGCTCGGCCCATGGAGCACGGCGGCGCTGGTACGGTCGATCGCCCATTCCCGGCCGGCCTTCGCACTGCCGCTCGCCGATCGTGATGACGTCGCGATGGCCGTCTGTACCTGGCGGTACGGAGCAGCCGGGGCGATCGAGGTCGCCGATCGTCGCGGTGGCCGCTTCCGGCCGGCGGAGGGAGATGCCGTGCGGCTCATCAGCCGCCACGAGATCGACTGCGTGGTGGTGATCGGCAGCCCGACCGCGGAGGTGGCCCGGGCGATCGAGCGGGCGGGCACCGGCATCGCCGTCGTCAGGATCGCCGCCGATGCGGCCGACGTGCGCCGCTATCTCGACGCGATCCACGGGGCCGGGGAGGCCAGATCATGACCCGCCACACGGTCGACCGGCTCGTGCTCACGCAGGGCACCATCCATGATCCGGCGACCGGCCGCGACGGTGTCGTCGACGACGTCTGGATCGAGGGGGGCACGATCGTCGCCCGCCCCGCCGACCCCGCCGGCTTCCGCCGGATCGAGGCCCGCGGGCTGGTGGTGATGCCCGGGGGCGTAGATCTTCACAGCCACGTGGCCGGACCCAAGGTGGGCGTTGGCCGGCGGATCGCCCCGCACCTCGCCCGCACTACCGGCCGGCCGGCGGCGGTTCCCACCATCCATGCCACGGGCGCCGCCTACGCCGCCCTCGGCTACACCACAGTGTTTGATGCCGCGATCGCCACGTCGGCGGCCGACATCGCCCACCGCGAACTCGCCGACCTACCGATCCTCGACAAGGGCATCTACCTGCTCGCAGCCGACGATGCGGCGGTGCTCGCCGCGGCGGCCGACGGCGACGACCGCGGGCTCGAGCGGCTGCTCGCGGGGGCGATCACGGCCGGCCGCGGATGGACGGTGAAGGTGGCCAATCCTGGTGGGGCCGCCTTCTGGAGGGCGTCCCGCGGCGACCATCACGATCTCGATACGGCGATCCCGGGCCACGATCTCACGCCCCGTCGGCTCCTCCAGCGGCTCGCCGACGCCGTCGGCATGATCGGCCTGCCGCATCCGCTGCACGTCCACACCGCGAATCTCGGCCTGCCCGGGAACTGGCGAACGCTCCTGGAGACGATGCAGTCGCTCGAGGGGCGGCGGGCCCACCTCGCCCACGTGCAGTTTCACAGCTACGCCGGCGGCGACCTCGACGAGGGCTCGTTCGGCTCGGGCGTGGCCCCGCTCGTCGAGTTTTTCAACGCGCACGAGTCGCTCACGCTCGACGTGGGGCAGGTGCTGTTTGGTGAAACGGTCGCGATGACGGGCGACTCGGCCGCCGCGGAACACCTCGCCCACACCACCGGCGTGCCGTGGGTCTCGCACGACCTGCACCTCTCCGGCGGCTGCGGCGTGCTGCCGATCGCCTACCGGGAAAAAAGCCTGATCCATGCCTGGCAGTGGGCGATCGGCCTGGAATGGTTCCTGACCGTCACGGATCCCTGGCGGGTGGCCCTCACCACCGACCACCCCAACGGGGCGCACTTCACCGCCT
>QWQL01000002.1 GCA_003670825.1 Planctomycetota bacterium | reverse complement strand
GTGGTCCGACGTGGATCTCGCCCTGGAGTCGCTGCCCCCGGCGATGAGTCTCGAATACCTCCAGAGCCTTGTGGCTGCCGACGTTGGTTGCGAGGTCGATGTCTGCCTCATTGGCCGCACCCGTCTCAAACCCATGATCGAACGGGAAGGGGAGCGATGGATCGCATAGCTTTGCAGATCCTAGAAGATGGCTTGGAGCAGGATGGCCGCGTCATGCAGCGTGCTGTTGCTTTGCTGCAAGTCCGGTTGGCGGAGCCGACCGACGGCCGTTGGGCTGCCGCCGCCTTCGAGATCAATCGCGTCTACAACATCATGGAAAAGGCGTTCGAGCGGCTTTGCGAGGCTTTCGAAAACCATCTGGAAAAGACCGGTCGTTACCACGACACGTTGATCGAACGCGTGACGCTCGACCTCAAGGGGATCCGCCCCGCGTTTCTGCCGGCCGATGCGGTGCGAGACATTCGCGAACTCAAGGGCTTTCGGCATCTGTTTCGGCATGCCTACGACCTCGACCTCGATCCGGTCCGCGTTATAGCTGCGGCTGAAAATGCGACCCGTTGCGTGGCGAGCTTCGACGGGTGGTGCCGCTCGTTTCTCGGCGTCGTCCGAAGTCGCTATCACGACGAACTCGATAAGGGCTGATGCACCGCCCGGAGAACGTCAACGTGATCGGGCCCCCCGGATCCTTCGGTTCGACGAGTTGCCCGTGATCGACATCCACAGCCTCTGAGCCGTGCCAGCCGCCGGGCAGCTACGAAACGGCCATGAGTCGGGACTTGGGGAGACTCCGCGCCGACGCGAGAAAACCGCCATTCCAGCGTGAGAAGGTTGGCGTTCCGGGAACCGCCCCCGGGAGCCCAGACTGCTTTCCAGCCGACGCACGAGTCGCTCGCCAGCCGGGAAATGGTTGCGGAGGTGCCATTGAACAAGCTATCTTCTATGACGTGCCGGCTTTGCTCGAAGGAGCGTGCGATGTCCCGACGATGGCTTCGCCCAGGTGTGGCGCTTCTGCTTACCTTGCTCGGGACTGGTTTCCGACACCAGGGCGTGCAGGCTCAACACGCTGGCACCGCTGCCCCCACGCTGGCTTCCGCCACTCCAACTGAAGCCTTGCGGCCGAACGTCGCCGCCCCGCGGCGACCGGCCCCTCATCCGCTCGAGTGGGTGTTGAAGTTCGCCTACGAAGAGCAGACCTACCTGCAGCGGACCGTGCGCGACTTCACCTGCCGGGTCACGAAGCGCGAGCGTATCGAAGGCGAGTTGCAGGACTACCGCTACATCGACATGTGGGTTCGTGAGCAAACCCATGCCAACCCGCGGGTGACGCAGCCTCCGAGTGTGCTGCTCGAGTTTCTCGGCCCCTCCGAGATCAAGGGCCGGAAGGTCCTGTTCGTCGCCGGCCAAAATGACGACCGGCTGTTGGTCCGCAAGGGCGGCCGACGTTTCAGCTACGTCGTCACAGATGTTGATCCCGCGAGCTCCATCGTCAAGCGGGAGAGCCTCATGCCGATCACGGAGATCGGGTTCTCGCAGGTACTCGACCGGACCATCCGCACCTTGCAGCAGGATGTCGCAGCCGATCCACGCGGTGACAACACGATCGTCGAGCAGATCACCACCGCGACGATCAACGGCCGCCCCTGCCAGATGCTGCGGATCACGCACCCGCGGCGTCGCGACGGCCTGCAGTTCTTCAGCGCCAGCATGGCCATCGATTCCGCACTGCACGTGCCCGTGCGGTTCGACGTGTACGACTGGCCGGAAACGCCCGACCAACAGCCGCCGTTGATGTCGGAGTTTACCTACACGAACGTGACGCTCAACGCAGAACTGGACGACGCGACCTTCGCGGCCGCGAGGCTTCGCGGCCCGTGACCGGGGTGACGAGGAGGCGCAGCGGGGTGAGGCTGGCGCTGCCGCTACTCCCGCTTCCGCGCCTCTTTGTCCAGATACAGCAGTGAGCCTTTGCTCTCCCCGATCATCGCCAGCCTGTCCACCATGAGCTGAGCGGCGGCTTCCTCCTCCACCTGCTCGCTGACGAACCAGCCGAGGAAGGTCTTGGTCGCGTAGTCCTTCTCGGCTTCCGCCGCGGCGTAGACCTCGTGGATGGAGCGGGTGATAAACTGCTCGTGCTCGAGCACCTTCTGGAAGACCTCGAAAATGCTCGCGTATTCAGCCCGTGGCTCCGTGATCGCGGCCAGCGTCACTCGCCCGTTCTGGGCATGGATGTATTCGTAGAACTTCAGCGCATGCTCGAGTTCCTCGCGGTGTTGGGTCCGCAGCCAATGCGCGAATCCCACCAATGACAGGGATTCCGCGTAGGCGGCCATCGCCAGGTAGGCATAGCTCGAGGAATACTCGCGGTTCAGCTGGGCGTTCAGCAGTTTCTGCATGCTTGCGGTGATCATGGTCGCTCCTTATGGCGGATCCTTGAGGATAGGCCGCTCAGCGCCGTTTCGGCAAGGCGGCTGCCGATCCGAAATCCGCTCCCGTCCCGGATTTAAAAATGCCCCGGCGTGGGCGAGCGAGGCGGATTGCTCGCCCACGCCAGTGGGGCATCCTTCTGGACGGTGACTCCGAGCGGGGCGCCCCGGCCTCGGCCAGGGGCCCTGCCCGGAGGGTTTGCGTGCTATTCCGTGCGGACCATCACGAAGCCGTGGTAGGCCTCGTTGCCGTGTTCGCCGATGTCGAGCCCTTCGATCTCCTCCTGCGGTGAGACCCGCAGGCCTACGACCGCCTTGATGATCAGCCAGCAGATCGCGGAGACCGGAGCGACGAAGGCACCGACCATCAGCACGCCCACGAGTTGGGCGATCAGTTGCTTGGTGCCACCGCCGAAGAACAATCCGGCGTAGGGCCCGCCCACCGCGGCCCAACCCACCGGCGTGTTCGCGACAGTCGTCGAGAGATCGCTGGTGGTGAACAAGCCCACGCAGAGTGTGCCGAAGATACCGCAGACAAGGTGCACGCTCGTCGCGCCGACCGGGTCGTCGATCCCGATCCGGTCGAAGAACAGCACCGAAAGGACCACGAGCGTGCCGGCGATCAATCCGATGAGCGCAGAGCACTGGATGTTGGTGAATGCGGCACAGGCGGTGATGCCCACCAGGCCGGCAAGACAGCCGTTGAGCGTCATGCCGATGTCGGGCTTGCCGAGGAGCAACCAGGCGGTGATCGTCGCCGAGAGCGTGGCGGCTGCGGCCGCCATGTTGGTGTTCACCGCCACCTGCGAGGCCAATGCCCCGCCGTCCGCAGCGACACCGAACGTGCTGCCGGGGTTGAAGCCGAACCAGCCAAACCAGAGCACCAGACAGCCGATGAAGGCGGCCATCATGTTGTGTCCGGGCAGGGCCTGCACCTTCCCGGTCGACGAATACTTGCCGATGCGGGGGCCGAGGATCAGGGCACCGGTGAGGGCCGCCCAGCCGCCGACGGAGTGGACTGCGGAGCAGCCGGCGAAGTCCCAGAAGTTCCATTCCTTGGCGAGGTAGCCGAAGCCCCAGATCCAGTGGCCAGTGACCGGATAGATCACGAGCGCCATCAGGAAACTGAAGATCACGAATGAGTGGTACTTGATCCGCTCGGCCACGGCCCCCGACACAATCGTGGCGGCTGTTCCGGCGAACACCAGTTGGAAGAAAAACTTGGTCCACAGCGGCACGCTGGCCCAGCTGATCGAACCATACTGGCCCTGGTAAAGGTTGCCCACGGCCGGGCTGTTGTCGGCCGCGCCCACCATCCATGACCCGGAGTTGCCAATGAAGGCGCCGTCACCGGCACCGAACATCAGGTCAAAGCCGAACAGGAAGTAGGCGATCGACGTCGCCGCAAACACGATGAAGTTTTTCGAGAGAATGTTGACGCAGTTTTTTGCCCGCGCGAAACCCGACTCGACGCAGCCGAAGCCGAGGTTCATGAAGAACACGAGCATGCCGCAGACGAGCACCCAGACGGTGTCGGCGGCAACCCAGAGTTTGGGCACCATTTCCTCGATGGTGGGCGGAGTTGGGGTCGCGGGAGTCTCCGGGGCTGCTGCCGCGGTCTCCTCGGCGAACGCCAGGTTCGAACACAGGTCTGTCGGACCAAACAGGATGGAGACGACCACCGCCACCACACCACACCACCGCATCATGCGAACGCAATCCATGATCCCGCCTCGTGGGTTAAAGAACGTCGAGCACTACCGCCGTGCCGAAATCCTCGAGCCGCAGCATCCCGCCGCGTCAGATTTCCGCCGCGGATGAAGAAAGCAAACGCCGTGCCAGCACGGCTGTCTCGGCGGCGTGGCGCCGGAGCCCGGGGAGGTGGCCAGTTCGCCCAAAGCCCCTTGTTTCCCGGGCTGTTACGTTTCCGCCAGGCTGATAAAAATCCTCAAAATCGGAGCCTGATTCGCGCCAATGATGCGCACGGGGCTGGATACGCCGCCTATCCGGTAGGCACTGCGTGATGCCTGAACAGGCAGCGGCGACCTCCGCTGCCCGGATTCGTGAGCTCTCTGGTGGGTCGCCGTTGCCGGTTAGAACGTGACGACCGGACCCGACGCGAGGTCGTTGTGCGGGGGCTGGTCGGCGGCCTGCCGGGCTACCTCGTCGTCGAGCGGTTCCACGAGCTCCGCGCGGTGCGGGATACCGGCGATCACGAGGAAGTTGGCCAGCAGCCGATAGCCATGCCGGGTGAGGATCGACTCAGGGTGAAACTGGACCCCGAAAATAGCGTGGGCCTCGTCGGCGATCGCCATCACCGTGCCGTCGCGGTCGCGGGCAATCGCGGCGATGCCCGGGGGCAGCGACGCCGCGTCGACCACCAACGAGTGGTAGCGGCAGGCTGTCATCGGGCTCGGGATGCCCGAGAACAGATTGACGCCGTCGTGGAGCACCTCGCTTGTGCGTCCGTGGACGGGCGACGTCGCCCGCACCACGCGACCGCCGACCGCGGCCGCAATCGCCTGGTGGCCGAGGCAGACGCCAAGCAGTGGCACGCGGCCCCGCGCGGCCCGCACCAGTTCGAGCGAGCAGCCGGCCTCTGCGGGGGTGCACGGCCCCGGCGAGATCACGATCGCAGCCGGCGAGACGGCCAGGATCGCTGCGGCGGTGGTGCCGTGGCTCGGCACGACGACGGTCTCAACGCCGAGCAGTTGGAAGTGCCGCGTGAGGTTGAAGACGAAGCTGTCGCGGTTGTCGACGACGACGATCATCCGCCCCCTCCGATCCCACAGGCATCGAGCACCCGCAGCATGCCCTCCGCCTTGTGGAG
>QWQL01000038.1 GCA_003670825.1 Planctomycetota bacterium | reverse complement strand
TGGGCATCCGACTGACGCAGTGCAGCATGGCCTACGCCGGATTTCCCTATCCGCTCGGCAATGTGACCGGCAGCATCCATATGGATCGCGGCAACTGGACCATCCGCGAAATCACCGGATCGAACGACAGCGGCTCGGTGCGGTGCACTGGTGGGCTCCAGCGGATCGGCGACGACGACGGTGAACTGACCCTGAACCTCGTGGGGACCAATGTCGTCCTCGAGAAGGAACTCCGCGATGCGCTCCCCTCGGGCGTTCGTCGGATCTGGGACGACGTCGACCCGCGGGGCAATGCCGAGTTCACCGCCCTGGTGCGGCATCGGGTCAAGCCGCGGCGGACAGAGGTCGAGATCGTCGCGGCACCGCAGGGGGATACGGTCTCGATCGAACCGGCCTGGTTTCCCTACCGGCTCGAGCGGCTACGGGGTCGACTGCACTGGAAGGACGGTCGGATGCAGTTTGACGACGTGCGGGGCGCTCATGCCCGCACCACGGTGTCGGCCGACGGCACCTGCCGCTTCTCGGGCGACGGCGGCTGGCACGTGTCGTTCACCCGCCTCGCCGCCGATCGCTTCCGGGCCGACCACGACGTGCTGCGGGCGCTTCCCGCGGGGCTCCAGCAGGCGGTTTCAGGCGTCCGACTGCGGGGCATGCTCTCCATCGACGGTGCCCTCGAGATCTACTCGACGGCGACGACGCTCACCGCTGGGCCGGGAGGGCGGCCCGAGGCCGTGCCCGGGCCAGCGGCCGCTGCCTGGGACATGCAACTCGACATGGAGCAGGCGGCGCTCGACGTGGGGGTGCCGCTCGAGCACGTGCACGGTGGCATCCGGCTCCGCGGTCAGAGCGACGGCCAGACCTGGAGAACGCTCGGCGATATCACGATCGACAGTGCGATGTGGCGCGGAGTGCAGCTGACGTCCGTTCAGGGACCGCTGGCGATGGATGCGGCGGGGGCCCGGTTTGGCGCACTGGCTGGGGGTGATCCGCAGGCCGCACAGCGACGGCTCACGGCGCGAGTGGCCGACGGCACGCTCACGGTCGACGGCAGCGTCGCGGCAGGCGAGGGGGGCACGTTCGCCGTGACCGCATCACTCGCCGACGCCGATCTTGCGCGGTTGGCCGGCGATATGAGCGGCGGACCGCATCACTATCAGGGGAGGGTGCATGGCGGCATCGAGGTTCGTGGCTCTCGGGTGGGCAGCCACTCGCTCGCTGGCCAAGGGCAGGTCAAGCTCACCGATGCCGATATCTACGAACTGCCGGTGATGGTGGCCCTGCTCAAGATCCTTCGGGTGAAGACACCTGATCGCAACGCCTTCAGCAGCAGCGTCGTCGACTTCCGCGTCGAGGGCCCGCATGCCTATCTCGACAACATTGAGCTCTCAGGCGACGCGATCAGCCTCGTCGGTAACGGCGAGGTCGACTTCGATTCCAACCTCAACCTCGTGCTTCGGCCGATCATGGGGGAGGCGGAGACGCAGCTGCCGGCCATGAAGCGGCTGCTCGGCGGAGCGAGCGGCCAGTTCGTGCTCGTGCATGTCGACGGCACCGTCACCACACCGACGACGTCGACGGAGGCCTTTCCCACGCTCGCGGCGGCCGCGCAGAAGCTCCAGTCGCGGCGGCAGACCGACATGCCGCTGGCCGTCCGGCGGGACGAGCCGGTGCAGCGGTGATCGCGGGGGCCCAGGGGGAATGCACGAGATTGGTAGAGTGGGGCGGTGGCGACGGTCTGGTCGCCAGCGCCCGGACATGACGCGAGGAATCGTCCGATGAAGTTCGTGAAGATGCACGGCGCCGCCAACGACTACGTCTACATCGACTGCTTCGTGGAGCGGCCGCCCGCCGACCCGGCCGCGGTCGCGCCGGTGATCGCCGACCGCCACCGCGGCGTTGGCGGTGACGGCCTCGTGCTCGTGCTCCCCTCCGACAAGGCTACGGCGCGGATGCGAATGTTTAATGCCGACGGTAGCGAGTCTGAGATGTGCGGTAACGGAGTTCGCTGCGTGGCGCATCTTGTCGTGTCGCGGGGTCGGGCTGCCCCCGGCCCGGTGACGATCGAGACGGGCCGTGGTGTGCTCACGCTGGAGGTCACCCGTACGGGCGAGCGAACCTCGCAGGTGCGGGTCGACATGGGGCCGCCGCTTCTCGAGGCCGCAGCGGTCCCCGTGACAGGGGTCGGCCCGGGGCCCGTGGTCGACGCGGTATCCGCGGCGCTGGGGGGCGAGGAACCCTGGTGGCACGACTGCGGACTCGATCCGCGGATGACGTGCGTGTCGATGGGCAACCCGCACGTGGTCTTCTTCTGTCGGGACGTCGATCGCGTGCCGCTGGAGTCGATCGGACCACGAGTCGAGACACATGCGAGTTTCCCGCGGCGGGTGAACGTGCACGTGGTCGAGCCGCTCTCCCGGGGGCACGTGAAGATGCGGACCTGGGAGCGGGGCAGCGGGATCACGATGGCCTGCGGCACCGGCGCCTCGGCCGTCTGTGTGGCAGGAGCGCTGGCCGGTCGCACCGATCGCGTGATCGCCGCAGATCTGCCGGGCGGGCGGCTGGAACTCGAGTGGACTCCGGCGGGGCACGTGTTCATGACGGGCCCGGCGGAGGAGGTGTTCGAGGGTACGTGGTGGGGCTGCTGAAAGCCCAGGATCCCCAGGGAAGGAAGACGATTCGTGAAGCTCAAGTCCCCATTCGCCATCAATGCCTGGTCGCTGGTGACGACGGCCGTGGTCAGACAGTGGATGGGCACGCTCGACTACAAGGCCGATTTCGGCGACCCCGCGGCGGATCCCGTGGATGCCCGTTACCGCGGCGCGAAGATCTACGTGTTCTGGCACGAGAACATCCTGATGCCGCTCTATCTCCGCGGCCACTCCAACATCTCGATGCTGCTCTCACGGCACTGGGATGCCAACATCCTCGACCGCGTCGCCCGGACGATGGGATTCGGGGTCGTGCGGGGCAGCACCTTCCATGGCGGATCGGCCGCGCTGCGGGAACTCGCCGACCGAGCGGCCAAGGGCAATCTCACGATCACCCCCGATGGCCCGCGGGGCCCGCGGCGACGGCTTGCGCCTGGCTGCGTGTATCTGGCGAGCACGCTGGGCATCCCGATCGTCGTGATGGGCATGGGATACGACCGCCCCTGGAGGGTGGGCACGTGGGACCGCTTCGCGATCCCACGCCCCTGGTCGCGGGCCCGTGGGGTCGTGAGCCAGCCGATCGCCGTGCCTGCCAATCTCGACCGCGACGGCATCGAGCGGTATCGATCCGGCATCGAGCGACTGCTCTCCCACCTCTCCGACGAGGCCGAAGCGTGGGCCATGTCGGGCGGAAGGCGGCCGGCGCAGCAGACGGTTGCCAAGGAAGCCTCGCGGGTCGCCCGCTGGGCCGCGGCGGTGAAGGGGCCTGAGGGGGTGACGCTCGACGCGGAACTCGACCGCTTCGACCTGCCAGCCGCGCCGGGTGCAGGTTCGTCGAGCAATGACGGCCGGGATCGACCGGCGGCTTGAAGACAGCAGCCGAGCGGGCTGGCGCTACCGGCTGAGTTGCTCGAGCCGACGTTCGAGCACATCCAGCCAGGCTCGTAGCCTTCCGACCTCGCGGCGGAGTTCGGCCTGCTCCGGTTCCGCTACTCCGGAAGGACGACGGGCCGCGCGGGAGGCAGGACCTGGCTCGAGCGTCGGCACCGCTGCCGGCTGCATTGGGCCGTCGTCGAGGAGCGCCTGCTCCAGCGGTTGAGCGAGCGACTGCAGCAGCACCTCGGCCCGCTTCTCCGCGCCTCCGGGTAAAACGTACTGCACGGGGAGCGGACGATCTGTCGGCCCCGACGCGACCAGTTGCGTAAGCTCTTGGGGCGACCGCACGGGGCGGTCTCCTAGGGCAATGATCACACTGCCCGGTGGGATTCCCGCCTTGGATGCGGGCAGGTCGCCGACGACGCCCACAACATAGGCGCCGGCTGCCTGCGGCAGGCGAAAACGTTCCTGGATGCCCGGATCGATGGCCACCGTGCGGACGCCGAGCGCCGTGCGGCCGCGTGGTGCCGCGGGCATCGTGGCACGTGACGGCGGCGGAGTCAGGGGCACGGCCGGTGACATCAGTGCCGGTGGTGCGGAGGCGGCATTCACCATGGCCCGAGGAGTGGCGAGCACCGATGGTGTGGTCGGAGGGAGCGACGTGGTCGGTGGCGGCGCGATCGCGAGGGGTGGCTGCGAATCGGCAGCCGCCTGCCAGTCGCGGGCGACGGCCACGCCGGGGCGAGGCGCCGCCACGATCGCCAGGTCGCTGACCTGATCGGCCCGTGCCACCGACAGCCGAACGGTCTGTCCGGCAGCGATCGCCGTCAGTGCCTGCGACACGTCGTCTGCGCTGGCCATTGCCAGGCCGTTGATTGCCCGCAGGTCGTCCCCGGGGCGAATCCCGACGGTAGCGGCCGGTCCATCGGGCACGACCTCAACGATCGACCATCTGCCCGGCACGGTCGACTCGGCCACGGCCATGCCGAGCCACCCATTGGGGGCTGGTGACGCCGTCGCTGCCGCCGCGGTTGCCTGCGGAACGCCTGATGGAACGGAAGGCGACGCGGCCGGCGGCGGCGTGGGAGCGGGGGAGGGTGCGACCGGTTTCGCAAACGGCAGGGCAACGGGATCGCCGATCGAAATGTCGCCGGGCTGGAAGGCCGCGGGGCCACGGGCGGGTTCTTCTGCACAGACCACAGCAGTCCAGAGTGTGACCGTCGTGGCGGTGAAGATCGCTATGGCGACGACCCGACATGCGAGCCGCTCACGCCACACCACGATCGCCTTCTGCACCATCATGGCTGGTATGAATCCTTGGAGTCCTTCCTGACGCAGCCGTGGCGGCTGCATCCCGTGCTGCACAGTATACGGGCCGATTTCCAGTTCGGGAGTCACCGCCGTCGCCACGGCGAAACCCGCGTGAAACAGCGGGTCACACGACCCATGCACAAGTTGTGCACCGCATGCCGAGCGTGGACGAATGTATTGGTCGCGGGCCGCGTGGGCCTCGTTTGCTGGCGTGCGTGCCAGTGGTTGATTCGCTCTGAGCCGCGCCGTGCTGTCATGGTTTGACAGCACTGCTAGCACTTCTATACTCGCGCCACGCGTTGTGTCCTTCACGGGACGACAGGACGCACCACGGATGAAACCGCGGCGATCGCCAGCGCGGAAATGGCCACAGGAAGGATCCATGGGGAACGCACCCAACGTCGTCGCCGCAGCGGGAGTGCCGTCCGATTCGGCGATCGC
>QWQL01000123.1 GCA_003670825.1 Planctomycetota bacterium | reverse complement strand
GAACCTGAACCTGTAACCGAACCTGAACCTGTAACCGAACCTGAACCTGTAACCGAACCTGAACCTGTAACCGAACCTGAACCTGTAACCGAACCTGAACCCGTCCCTGTAATGGAGCGGAGGAGGATCGAACTCCCAACCTCGGCATTGCGAACGCCGCGCTCTCCCAGTTGAGCTACCGCCCCGAGTAGGGTTCGGCCTCGAGCCGATTTCCCGCGGGGAACCCGATGGTACGGCACGCCCCAAGGGCTGTCCAGCGCTACAATACCGCAGCCGATCCCGCTACCCGCACCACGCGTTGCCAGCCAAGCATGCACGTCCCACCGATCGTCGTCCGAGGAGCCCGGGAACACAACCTCCGCGACGTCACGGTGGGGCTGCCGCGGGGCCGGCTTGTCTGCCTTTCCGGCGTCAGTGGCTCGGGCAAGTCGAGCCTGGCGTTCGACACGCTCTACGCCGAAGGGCAACGGCGGTATGTCGAGAGCCTGTCCACCTTCGCCCGACAGTTTCTCGGGCAGTTGCCGCGACCCGACGTCGACAGCGTGACCGGACTCTCGCCCTCGATCTCGATCGCGCAGAAGTCGGCGGGCACCAACCCGCGATCGACGGTCGCCACGATGACCGAGATCCACGACTTCCTCCGCGTGCTCTACGCGCGGATCGGCACGGCCCACTGCCCGGCGTGCGACGCCGTGCTCGAGGCCCAGCCGCGGGATCAGATCGTGGAGCGGATCCTCGCGGCGCGGAACGGTGCGCGGGTGATGCTCCTGGCCCCGCTCGTCCGCGACGCCAAGGGGGAGCACCGCGATCTGTTCACTGATCTCGTCCGCCAGGGGTTTACACGCGCCCGCGTCGACGGCACCGTCTGCCGGGTGGAGGATCCGCCGGCGCTCGAGAAGCAGATCAAGCACACGATCGACGTCGTCGTCGATCGGCTGATTCCATCGGAGGCCACCCGCAGCCGGCTCGCTGAGGCGGTGGCGCTCGCCCTGAAGACCGGCGGCGGCCAGGTGATCGTGGCCGTCGAGGAAACTGGGGACGGGAGCGGTTTTCCGGCGGGCAAAGTGGCCGCGACCCCGACCGACAGCGGCCGTCGGGGCGGTTTGAGAAAATCGCTCCCGTCCCCGGTTTCTGATCTCGTGCTCTCCAGCACGTATGCCTGCACGGCCTGCGGCGTGAGCTACTCCACGCCAGAGCCGCAGCTCTTCAGCTTCAACAGCCCACAAGGCGCCTGCCCAACCTGCGAGGGTCTGGGCGACATCTACGGCATCGATCCGGTGAAGCTCGTCACGGATCCCGGCAAAACGCTCCGCAAGGGGGCGATCGGGGTGCTGGGCACGTTCCGCGACATGCCAAGGTGGCTGCGGCGGCTCCTCACCGGCGTCGCCGCCCATGCCGAAGCGAAGAAAAACCTGGCTCCCGGCACGCTCCTCGACACACCCTGGAAAAACCTGTCGGCCGCCCACAAGAAACTCTGGCTCAACGGCACCGGACTCGAAGAGATCCAGCTCTCCTGGACGCGGGGCCGGGCGGAGCGAGGAGCGAAGACGAAGTTTGAGGGGCTCTGCGCGCTGCTCGCCAACCGCTGGCGGAACGCCAAGAGCAGCATCCTCCGGCGGATGCTCGAGAAGCTGATGAGCATAACGCCCTGCCACGATTGCCAGGGAGCCAGGCTCTCGTCGCAGGCTCGGGCCGTGCGGATCACCACCGCCTCGAAATCACCCCCTCCCGCCGAACGCTCGCTCGACACCCTGTGCGGGCTGCCGATCGCCGACGCCCGCGAGTTTCTCTCCGCGCTCGTGCTCGACGACACCCAACGGGTGATCGCCGTCGAACTCATGAAAGAGATCTCGAGCCGGCTCTCGTTCCTCGATCAGGTCGGCCTCGGCTACCTCGCCCTCGACCGCAAGGCACCGACGCTCTCGGGAGGCGAGAGCCAGCGGATCCGGCTCGCCGCCCAGATCGGCTCGGGGCTCTCCGGCGTGCTCTATGTGCTCGACGAGCCGTCGATCGGCCTCCATCCCCGCGACAACGTCAAGCTCCTCGGCGCGCTCGAGGCCCTGCGCGACAAGGGCAACACGGTCGTGGTGGTCGAGCACGACGAAGACACGATCCGGGCCGCCGACTGGGTGATCGATTTTGGGCCGGGGCCTGGCAAGCGCGGGGGCGAGGTGGTGGCGGCGGGCACGCCCGACGACGTCGCCAACAGCGAGCGGAGCATTACGGGAGCGTTTCTCTCGGGCCGCGACGCGATCCACCTCCCTGCCGATCGCCGAAAGCCGACGGGCAAGGCACTCCGCCTGGAGGGCGTGCGGCACAACAACCTCAAGGGCATTGATGTCGAGATCCCGCTGGGCGTGCTCGTCTGCGTGACGGGCGTGTCGGGCAGCGGCAAGAGCTCGCTCGTGGGCGACGTCTTGGAGCCCGAGCTGCGGCGGCTGCTCGGCAGCGAGGTGGCCACGCCGGGCGAGTTCGACGCGATCCACGGCGCCGACGCGCTCGACAAGGTGATCGTCATCGATCAATCGCCGATCGGCCGCACGCCGCGGAGCAACCCGGCCACCTACGTGAAGGTCTGGGACGACATCCGCAACCTGTTCACGATGCTGCCCGAGGCCAAGAAGCGCGGCTGGAAGGCGGGGCGGTTTAGCTTCAACGTGTCGGGCGGCCGCTGCGAGGCCTGCGAGGGCAACGGCTCGGTCCGGCTCGACATGGATTTTCTGGCAGACGTGTGGGTCACGTGCGACATCTGTGGCGGGGCTCGGTTCGCCAAAGACACGCTCGAGGTCCGCTGGAAGGGCAAGAGCGTCGCCGATCTACTGAAGATGGAGATCGGCGACGCGCTCGAACTCTTTCGCGATGCCCCCGACATCGCCCGCAAGCTCCAGACGCTCCACGACGTGGGGCTCGATTATCTCCACCTCGGCCAGCCCTCGCCCACGCTCTCCGGTGGCGAGGCCCAGCGGGTGAAGCTGTCGCGGGAGCTCGCCAAGCGATCCACCGGAAAGACGCTCTACATCCTCGACGAGCCGACGACGGGCCTCCACATGGCCGACGTGCGGCAGCTGCTTGTGGTGCTGGAGCGGCTCGTCGATGCCGGCAACACGGTGCTCGTGGTGGAGCACAACCTCGACGTCGTGAAGCGGGCCGACTGGGTGATCGACCTGGGGCCCGAGGGGGGCGCCGGCGGGGGCCGGATCGTGGCGGAGGGCACGCCCGAGAAGATCGCCAAGGCGAAGGGCTCCCACACGGGCGTCGCGCTGGCGCCCGTGCTCGCGGCCGCGAAGGCGGCGGCCAAGCCCAAGCGCAAGGCCGCCGTCCGCCGCAAGAAGGTCGTCGACCCGGCGGCGGCCGTGGCGGCGATGCTCGACACGGTCGGCAAGGCCTCCCGCGATCCCGGGCCGCCAAACATTACCGTCCGCGGCGCGGCACTCCACAACCTCAAGCACGTCGACGCCGATATCCCCCGCGGGCAGCTCACCGTCTGCTGCGGTCCCAGCGGCAGCGGCAAGACATCGCTGGCCTTCGACACGCTTTACGCCGAGGGGCAGCGGCGGTATGTCGAGAGTCTCTCGCCGTATGCGCGGCAGTTCGTGGGCCAGGTGCCCAAGCCGCTGTTTGACAAGATCGAGGGGCTCTCCCCGGCGGTGGCGATCGAGCAGCGGAGCACCGGCAGCACGCCCCGCTCCACGGTCGGCACGCTGACCGAGATGTACGACCACTTCCGCGTGCTCGCCGCCCGACTCGGGCAGATGCACTGCCCCGACTGCGGCACGCCGGTGGGCACGCAGAGCGTCGATCAGACCGTCGAGAAAGTCCTCTCTCATCCGGCCGGCACGAAGCTCCTAATCCTCGCACCCGTCGAGCTGAAGGTCGGCCAGACGCCAGAGGCGCTCTTCGCCGCGCTGCTCGCGGCCGGCTACACGCGGGTGCGGATCGACGGCCGAACCGCCCGGCTCGACGAAGCGACGAAGCCGGCGGTCGACCGCAAGCGGAAGAATCGGATCGAGATCGTGATCGACCGCATCACCGCCGAGCCCGCGGCCCGCAGCCGGCTGGCCCAGAGCGTGGAGGCGGCATTCGATGCGGGAGGCGGCACGATGCTCGTGGCCCGCTGCATCGACGGCCACGATGGCAAGCCGCTCGATGAACCCGACTGGCCGGTGGAGGTGCTGAGCCGCCGCCTCGCCTGTCCCGACTGCGGCCGTGGATTCAAGCCGCTGGAGCCGCGGCAGTTCTCGTTCAACAGCCCGCTGGGCTGGTGCCCCAGCTGCGACGGCCTCGGCACGCGCACGGGCATCGACCGCAAGGCGCTCGTCCGCGATGCATCGCTCCCGCTCGGGGAAGCCGCGCTCGACCTCTGGCCAGCGCTCGACGGTCCCCAGGGCAGGCGGATCGGCCGGGCGATGCTCGAGGCCCTCTGTCGGGCGACCGGCCTGCCAATCGATGTGCCGCTCGCCGATCTCTCCGGCATCCAGCAGCGGGTGCTCTTCGAGGGCACGGGTGAGAAATGGATCGACGTGCCACTCCCCGAAGAAGCCCAGGGGCGCAAGCCCCGGGGATCTGGGTCGCGCCGCACCGCGTCGCCCTGGTTCTCCTTTCAGTTCAAGGGCCTCGAAGCGGCCTGCGAGGAGGCGGCCCGGCTCGTCGTCGCCCTTCGCAGCAAGGTCGACGCCGTGATGGACGAGGTGCCGTGCAGCGAGTGCGGCGGTAGCCGGCTCGCCGACGTGGCCAGCGCCGTCACGCTCTGGGGCCGGGCGCTGGATGTCTGGGGGCGGATGCCCCTGGGTCGGCTCCACCAGGAACTTGCCGCCGTCACGCTCGACGATGCCGACCGGAAGATCGCCGGCGACCTGCTCCGTGAACTCAATGCCCGGGTGTCGTTTCTCGTGGACGTGGGCCTGGAGTATCTCGACATGTCCCGGCCTGCCGGCAGCCTCTCCGGCGGCGAGCTGCAGCGGATCCGACTGGCGGCCCAGGTCGGCAGCGGCCTCACGGGCGTGCTCTACGTGCTCGACGAGCCGACGATCGGCCTGCATCCACGCGACACGCACCGCCTGATCACGGCCCTCGGCAAGCTCCGCGACCTCGGCAATACGGTGGTGGTGGTGGAGCACGATCGCGACGTCGTCGCCACGGCCGACTATGCGCTCGACTTTGGTCCGGGGAGCGGCCGCGAGGGGGGTCGCATCGTGGCCCAGGCCGCGCCTGCCAAGCTGGAAACGATCAAGACGAGCGTGACGGGGCCGTATCTCTCCCACCGCCGGGCCTGCGATGCGG
>QWQL01000089.1 GCA_003670825.1 Planctomycetota bacterium | reverse complement strand
GAACCTCTCGATGGAGCTGAGCGTTTTTGAAAACATCGACTTCTTCGCCCGGCTCTTCGGCCAGCGGGCGGCGGAACGGCGCACGCGGATCGCCAGCCTGCTCGAGGCGACCGGCCTCGCCCCCTTTCACGACCGCCCCGCCGGCAAACTCTCGGGGGGCATGAAGCAGAAGGTGGGGCTCTGCACCGCGCTCGTCCACGACCCCGACCTGCTGATCCTCGACGAGCCCACGACCGGCGTCGACCCGCTCTCGCGACAACAGTTCTGGACGCTGATCGACGACATCCGTCGCGATCGCCCCGCGATGAGCGTGATCGTGGCCACGGCCTACATGGACGAGGCCGCCCGGTTCGACTGGCTGATCGCCATGGACAAGGGCCGCATCCTCGCCACCGGCACGCCGCCGGAGTTGAAGCGGCGGACTGGTACCACGTCGCTCGAGGAGACCTTCGTCGCCCTGCTCCCCGAGAATGAGCGGGGCACGGGCGGTCGGCTCACGATCCCCCCACGGGTGGCCACCGCTGCGGGCCCGGCGATCGTGGCCACGCATCTCACGCGGCGATTTGGTGGGTTCACGGCGGTGAACGACGTCTCCTTCGAGATCGGGCGCGGGGAAATCTTCGGCTTCCTCGGCTCCAACGGCTGCGGCAAGTCGACCACCATGAAAATGCTGACGGGGCTGCTGCCGGCCACGGAGGGGGAAGCGTTCCTGTTTGGGGAGAAGGTCGACGCCGCGAACGTCGACACCCGGCGGCGGGTGGGCTACATGTCACAGGCGTTCTCACTCTACACGGAGCTCACCGTCCGCCAGAACCTCTGGCTCCACGCGCGGCTGTACCACCTGCCGGCCGACCGGGCCCAGGCCCGGATCGATGAACTGGTGACGCGCTTCGGCCTCGGGGTGCACCTCGACGACCTCGCCGAGGTGTTGCCCCTCGGCGTGCGGCAGCGGCTCTCGCTCGCCGTTGCCGTGATCCACGCCCCGGAGATGCTGATCCTCGACGAGCCCACGTCGGGCGTCGATCCGATCGCCCGCGACGAGTTCTGGGAACTGCTCGTCGACCTCTCGCGTCGGCAAGACGTGACGATCTTCATCTCGACCCACTTCATGAACGAGGCCCTGCGATGCGACCGGATCTCGCTGATGCACGCCGGTATCGTGCTGGCCTGCGACACGCCCGCGGCCCTCGTGGCATCGCGGGGCAGTGATGACCTCGAAGCAGCCTTCATCGGCTTCATCGCCGACGCACATGCCTCCGAGGAAGCGGCCGTGGCCACGGCCGCCAGCGGATTCGCGGCGGAATCGGCAGCCGCACCACCGCCGCACGCGGCCCCGCCCCTCGCCCGAATGCTGGCCTACGCGCATCGCGAGACCCTCGAGATCCTCCGCGATCCGGTCCGCCTCGCCTTCGCGTTCGGGGGCTCGATCCTGCTGATGCTCGTGTTCGGCTTCGGCATCACGACCGACGTCGAAGACGTCCGCTACGCGGAGTTCGACCAAGACCGCACGCCGGCCAGCCGCGACTTCCTCGCCGCCTTCGCCGGGTCGCGATCCTTCCAGCGGCAGCCCGCGATCGCCGATCTCACCGACCTTCAGCGGCGGCTTCGGGCCAACGACATCGCGCTGGCGCTGGAGATCCCGGATCAGTTCGGTCGCAAGCTGGCCAAGGGTTCGGCGGCCGAGGTCTCGGCGCTGATCGACGGGGCGAACCCGTTCCGGGCCGAGACGGTCGCCCAGTACGCCCGGGGCGTGGCCCTCCTCGCCCTTCAAGAGCGGGTGCGAACGAGCTCCCGCGGCCCCGATCCGACGGTGCGGGTGGCGGCCGTTGAGCCCCGGTATCTCTACAACCCCTCGTTCGAGAGCATCTACGCGATCGTGCCGAGCATCCCGCCGCTGCTGCTGGTGCTGCTCCCGGCGATCCTCACCGCGGTCAGCGTTGTCCGGGAGAAGGAGCTCGGCTCGATCATCAACTTCTACGTCACGCCCACGACGCGGCTGGAGTTCCTGGTCGGCAAGCAGCTTCCCTACGTGGCCGTGGCGATGATCAACTTCATGATTCTCATGCTCATCGCGACGCTCGTCTTTGGCGTGCCGATCAAGGGCAGCGGGGCGATGCTCACCCTCTGCGCTCTCCTCTACGTGACGGCGACCACGGCGATTGGCCTGGTGGTCGCGTCGTTCACGAAGAGCCAGGTGGCGGCGGTGTTCGTCACCGCGATCCTGACGATGCTCCCCACGACGCAGTTCTCCGGCCTTCTCCAGCCCGTCTCCACGCTGGAGGGAAACGCCCGGATCGTGGGCACCCTCTGGCCCACCACGTACTTCATGCACGCCAGCGTGGGAGCCTTCACCAAGGGGCTCGGAGCCCGGCTCCTGCTCCCCGACGCGCTGGCGCTGGCCGCCTTCGTGCCGGTGCTCCTCACGGCGTCGATGCTCCTCCTCAAGCGGCAGGAGGACTGAGCGTGCCGAGCCTCACCAACATCTTCTGGCTCGGTGTCAAAGAACTGCGGAGCCTGCGGCGCGACGTGGTGCTCGTCGTGTTCGTCGCCTACGCCTTCACGATGGCGATCTACACGCAGGCCCGCGGCACCTCCTCGGAGGTCAACAACGCCACGATTGCCTTCGTCGACGAGGACCAGTCGCAGCTCTCGCTGCAGCTCGCGGCCTGCTTCTACCCGCCGCGGTTCAAGCCCCCCGGCACGCTCCGGCCCGACCAGGTCGACCGCGCCATGGACGAGGGCCGGTTCCTATTCGTTGTCGTGGTGCCGCCGCGATTCGAGGCCGATCTCCGGGCCGGCCGGCGGACCGAGCTACAGGTCAACATCGACGCCACCGCGATGTTTCAGGCGAGCAACGGGGCCTCCTACATCCAGCGGATCCTCAACGACGAGATGACCCGCTACCTCGAGCGGTCCGACTCGCGGCTCGCCGGCGCGACGCAGTTCGTGATCCGCAAGGCCTTCAACCCAAACGGCGACACGACCTGGTTCAACGGGATCGTGGCGATCATCAACCAAATCACCCTCCTGACGGTGATCCTGACCGGGGCCGCCCTGATCCGCGAGCGGGAACACGGCACGCTCGAGCACCTGATGGTGATGCCGCTGACAGCGCTGGAGATCGCCCTGGCCAAAGTCTGGGCCAACGGGCTGGTAATCCTGACCGCGGCCACGATCTCGCTGTTTGTGGTGGTGAAGGGGGCGCTGGCGGTGCCGATCGCGGGCTCGATCCCCCTGTTCCTCGGGGGGGTGACGCTCTACCTGTTTTTCGCGACCGCCCTGGGGATCTTTCTCGGCACGGTGGCCCGCACGATGGCCCAGTTCGCGCTGCTGATCATTCTTCTGATCTTCACGCTCCAGATGCTCTCCGGCGGCAGCACGCCCGTGGAGAGCCAGCCGGAGTGGCTCCAGTGGCTCACGCTCGTGCTGCCGTCGCGACACTTCGTGACCTTCGCCCAGGCAATCATCTTCCGCGGGGCCGGGCTCGACATCGTCTGGCCGCAGTTCGCCGCCGTCGGCGGGATCGGCCTGGCGTTTTTCATCTACGCGCTCAGCCGGTTTCGCACGTCGATCGCGGCCAGCCGCTGACCGCGGGGGATGTGCCGTAGCCGCCTGATTTCATGGCCGGGGGCGGTCCTTCCCAGAAGAATGCGCTCCGGAAAAACCCACGATCTCCTGCCCTGCAGCAGAATCGATTATCCTGAGATCACTAAAAAAGGTCCACCCTGGTCCGCCTCGCTGCGTGCCCGGGAGACGTTCCGTGACGGCTCAGGGCCGCGCGTCGATGAACGTCCGGGTCAGTCAGGAGCACTTGATGATTTCGTTTCGGTTCAAGCATGTCCGCCTGGAGTCGTTCGGCCTTAATTTCCCCACCACCCTGCTGTCGTCCGCTGAGATCGAAGAGCGGATCGCCCCGGTCTACGAACGGCTCCGGATCCCAGTCGGCACGCTGGAGCGGGTCAGTGGCGTGAGCACCCGCGGCATCTGGCCGACGGACGTCACCCCGAGTTCCGTGGCCACCGTCGCCGCCCGCGAGGCCCTCGACCGCTCGGGGTTTCGCCCTGATCAGATCGGCGCCCTGATCAACTGCTCGGTGTCTCGCGACTTCTTCGAGCCTGCCACCGCCTGCCTGGTGCACCATGCCCTCGGCATTCCCGAGGAATCACTGGCGCTCGACATCACCAACGCCTGCATCGGCTTCAGTGATGGCCTGATCATGCTATCGCATCTCATCGAGGCGGGAACCGTGAAGGCAGGCATCATCTGCTCCGGGGAGAACATCTCCAAGGTGGTCCACACCACGTGCGACCAACTGCTGAGCGACCCCGACATCACCCGAGAGAAGATCCTGCAGATGCTCCCCACGCTGACGCTCGGCTGCGGCGCGGTGGCCGCTGTGCTCTGCCACGACAGCATCTCGAACGGCGGCCACGCATTCGTCGGCGGCGTGGCCCGGTCGGCCTCGCAGCATCACCAGCTCTGCATCGGCAACGGTGACTTCAGCGTCGGTCAAGGTGAGGAGATCGCACCCATCATGACCTCCGACGCGGCCCAGTTGATGATCGCGGCGGCGAAGCTCGGCGGCCGCGCGTTCCCCGACGTCACCGCGGCACTCGGGTGGTCCAAGGAGCACGTCGATCACGTCTTCTGCCATCAGGTTGGCCGGCAGGTCAACGAGGCCTTCTATCGCGAGATGGGGCTCGACTTCGACAAAGACTTCGCCATCTACAACCGCTACGGCAACATGGTGTCGGCAGCCTTGCCGGCGGCGCTGGCGATCGGCGCGGAGGAAAAGAAGATTCAGCCCGGAGAGAAGGTGCTGCTCACCGCATTTGGTAGCGGGCTCAACGCGCGGTTCCTTGGTTTCAAGTGGTAGTCGCCGGTCGGGGCCCATGATCTCACCATGACCGCAGCCCAGCCCAACGACCGTGGCCCATCGCTCCCATTCGGGCCCCTCTACCCCTTTCGGTCGCGGTTCATCACGGTAGGGCGCGGCACGCCCACCGGCGGACAACACGGCCACCGCATGCACTACGTCGACGAGGGCAGCGGCCCCGTGGTCGTCTGCCTGCACGGCAACCCAACCTGGGGCTTCCTGTTCCGGAACGTCATCGCCGCCCTGCGAGACGAGTACCGGGTGATCGTGCCCGATCACGTGGGGTGCGGCCTTTCCGAACAGCCGGCGGACGTCTTCTTTCGGGCCGACGATCGCATCGGGCACCTCGAAGAGCTGCTCGCAGAGCTCGGCGTGGGCCGTTTTTCCCTGGTGATGCACGACTGGGGCGGCCCGCTCGGCACGGG